>JBNJDC010000031.1:0-10097 GCA_051744565.1 bacterium | reverse complement strand
TGCACCTCCCTGTTGCGACCAAAATTCTTTTTACTCCCTCTATATATAAGATAAACCAGAAGACGCTCTATGTCAAATTTAGAATAAAATAAATCATTTCAAGGGGCCATGCTCGTATTTTTTTCGAATTTGATTAGCCCGGGTGAGGGCACGGGAGTCGCGTTTTAAAAAATCAACAACCCGGGAGGTGGTAACTGTCAGCAGTTTTGCCACCTCCGATACGCGCCCTTCGGTGGCCGAAAGCAGGTCCAGAACTAACTTGAGCAGAAAAGGATAATAGGGGTTGGTTGTCTTTACTCGCAGACCGTTTTCGACGTATTGCTCAAGAAAGGGGGGGATTTTAAATTGGCCGGGGGGCAGGTCATGACGAACCTGGAGGGCATATTTGATTTTCAAATCGCGCAGGGCAATTTTTCGGTTTTTTTCCCGGGAACGGGTCCGTTCACAGGTGGTTGTCAAATCAACCTCCGGGTGGCGGATGCGGACTGCACTCTCGGTGCTGTCCCGTTTTTGCCCTCCCGGGCCGGAAGAACGAAAATATTCAACCTCGGCTTCCGAAAGAAGCTGTTCGCCCGAACGGTTTAGAAACTCAAACATTCAACGTCAAAATGGATTCCCGGTAGTTAGTATGAAAGTGTGAAAGAGCCAGGTGTGAAAGTAAGGGCATGAAAGTCAAGGTCAAGATGGATTCCCGGATCGGGGTCCGGGAATGACAAACTGGGGGGATGGATTGCCGGTAGTTAGTATGAAAGTGCGAAAGAGAAAGGTGTGAAAGTAAGGGCATGAAAATCAAAGTCAAAATGCATTGCCGGGCCGGAGCCCGGCAATGACAGAATCGTTGAAAAGTTCTGAACCTTATTCTTTTTTCTCCAGTTTCTGGAGCACTCTTTCCGAGGAGAACGGTGCCTGCTGCATCCGGACTCCAACCGCATCGTAAATAGCGTTGGAGATGGCCGGCAGGGGTCCGTTGATCCCGATCTCCGAGACCGACTTGGCCCCGTAAGGACCGCTGTCCTCATGGGTGGGCACAAGTATGGTTTTCAACTCGGGCATGTCGGAGGTTTTGTAAACTGAATAGCTGTCAAAGCTGGGATTCATCAGTTTACCCTTCTCGTTAAACTTAAACTCCTCGGTCAGGGCATAACTGATCCCGTTAACCGTGGCTCCCTCGCACTGGCCTTCGGCCAGCCGCGGGTGCAGAGCCGTCCCACAATCAGTAGCATTTACGTACTGTACTACCTCCACCTTGCCGGTTTCGGTGTCCACTTCCACTTCAACAAAATGAGCCGAAAACGGCGGCGGTGACTTGTGAGTTATGTGCGAATCGTGGGCGGCAATCTGGTGCTGATTGTTTTCATAAAGCGTATAGAGGGCCACATCCTCAAAGGTGACCGAATTGCCGTCCGGATCGAAAACCTGTTTATCCTCGAGATAAACCTCCGTCGGCGAGCTATCCAGCATCTCAGCTCCGGCCTCCAGAATCTGTTTCTTAACCTTCTGGGCCGTTTTCTTTACAGCCATACCCGACAGGTAGGTGGTGGAAGAAGCATAGGCGCCGACGTCAAAGGGAGTCATATCAGTATCGGATGAATAGGGAATTATATCTTCGACAGGAACTTCCAGCGTCTCCGCCGCCACCTGGGAAAGAACGGTGTCGCTGCCCGTTCCCAGGTCGGTTGCTCCCATGAGCAGGTTGAAGGAACCGTCCTCGTTCATTTTTAGCGAGGCGGCCCCCATGTCGATCTCCGGAATTGCACTTCCCTGCATCAGGGTGCACATGCCAAAACCTCGTTTTTTGGAACCGGTTGATTCTTCCCTTCGTTCCTCCCGGTCCTCCCAGCCAAATTCTTCCGCTCCCTGCTCGATACATTCTTCCAGACCGCAAGAATCAATCACCTGCTCCACGCCCTCTTTACCTTCACCGAGAGCCTGGAAGACAGGGGAAGTTTCGCCGGATTTAATATGGTTCTTTTCGCGCAGTTCCACCGGATCCATATCAAGTTCCCGGGCGATCTCATCTATGGCCGCTTCCATGGCAAAGTAGGATTGTGTCGCCCCGTAACCACGGTAGGCTCCGCCGACAGGCTTATTGGTATAAACCACGTTACCGATAAATTCCACCGCATCCACTTTATTGTAGAGGGGCAGGACTTTACTGCCACTGTTGCAGACAACCGTCAGCGCATGGGAACCGTAGGCCCCGGTGTTCATCAGGATATCCAGGGAAATTGCTTTCAGCTCACCGTCCCGGTTGGCACCAACTTTAATATCAACAATCTGCGGGTGCCGGGTCCGGGAGGAGGCAAATTCCTCCTGGCGGGTAAAGGTATAACTAACCGGACGACCGGTTTCCAGTGTCATTGCCGCACATATATCTTCAATAAGTACTTCCTGTTTCGTTCCAAATCCGCCGCCAATCCGCGGTTTTATAACCCGAATATCTTTAACGGGCATCTCCAGGCGCTTAGCGACAAGCCGGCGAACGTGAAAGGGAACCTGCGTGCTCGTAAGAATAACCAGTCGATCGTTTTCATCCTTGTAAGTTGTCGCGGTATGCGGTTCGGCCGGACAGTGCTGAGCGTACTGGGGCTCGTATCTTTTATCAACAACTACGTCAGAATTTTCCAGCTCTTTTTCAATATCTCCCACTTCAAAATCAACATGGGAAGCCATGTTTTTCTCGGGTTCAAACTCAATCGGTATTATGGCGTGGGCCTCTTCCTCGTCGTGAATGGTCGGGGCATCCTCATCCATCGCTTTTTCCGGATCAAGCACGGGATCAAGCACTTCATAATCAACTTCAATCTTCCGGATTGCTTCTTCGGCAATATCTTCACTTTCCGCCGCCACGGCAGCCACCCGGTCACCAACGTAACGAACCTTATTGTCGAGAACAAAGGTATCATAAGGGGAAGGCTCGGGAAAACCCTGGCCGGCAGTGGTCAGGGGCACCCGGGGCAGATCTTCCCAGGTCAAAACAGCTTCCACTCCTTCCATCGCTTCAGCTGCGGATGAATCAATATCTTTTATTCGAGCATGGGCGTGCGGACTGCGCAGCATCTTCAGGTGTAATTTATTGGAAATCTCATGATCGTCCACAAATTTTGCATTCCCGGTAGCAAGGGAAATACCATCGACCTTGCGAACCGGCTGTCCTACTGTCTTGTAATCCTTATTTTCGTCGGCGGCCATTATGAAACACCTCTCAATTTTTCTGCAGCACTTTTTACTGCTTCAATCTGTTTTACATATCCTGTGCAGCGACAGTAATTACCGTCAAGCGCTCTTTTTATTTCTTCGTCCTCGGGATCCGGGTTTTTATCCAGCAAAGCTTTCGCTGAAAGCAACATTCCGGGAATACAGTAACCACACTGAACTGCCCCTTTGTCCACAAACTCCGTCTGCAGGGGATGAGGGTCCTCCTGGGTCCCCAGGCCTTCAATAGTCAGTATGCTTTTCCCATCAACACGGGCGGCAAACGTAAGGCAGCCAAGCGTTGGTTCACCATCAACAAGAACCGTGCAGCTGCCGCAATGTCCTTCTTCACAGCCCCTCTTGGTCCCCATGTAGCCGGCCCGCCGGAGCAAATCAAGCAACTTAAGAGAAGGCTCAACTTCAAAAACCTGCTCTTCACCATTTATCTCAACTTCAATCTCCATCCGTATTCATTCTCCCGTTATAGATAATTTGTAATTCCAGTTAAAATTTATTCCAGACATCCGTTTAACACGCGCGGAACAAGCCGCTCAATTAGTATCGATTTGTAAGAAGCACTCCCCCACAGGTTATCAGTGGTTGAAATGTTCTCTCTACAAATTTTTGCCACTTTCCCGGCCAGCTCTTCCGAATAAACTTCGCCCGCAAGGGCGGTAGAAGCTTCCTCACAGTAAACCGGTAGCGGCGAAGCCGAAGTGACGGCAATTCGCGCCTCTTCAATTTTATCGCCTGCCGTCTTTAACGCCGCCGCTATTGAAACGGTGGCATAACTGTCATCTGTTTTTGAGAATTTTAAATAATCCCCGGTAAACTCCTTCATCCGGGGGGGAAAGACAACCTCTGTCACAACATCCGTTCTGTCCAGAAGCCGGCCGGGGTGGGAACTGAAAAATTCTTCCGCCGAAAATTCATCGTCCCCGTCTTCGCCGGTTACTTTTACGGAAGCGTCCGCGGCCAGCAGGACCCCGGGCATATCGGACCAGACCCGCAACCTGCTTATATTCCCTCCCAGGGTAATCATATTTCGCAGGGGCGTGGTGCCCACCTTACCGGCGGCGGAAGCAATAATTCCGCCGGCCAGTTCATTTGCGGCCGAATCCTCTTCTATCGTGCCCACGGGAGTCGTCGCTCCGATGGCCAATCCTTCCTTGTTTTCTTCAATATAATCCAGTTCTAATTTGGTAATATCCACCAGGCTGTCAACGGATCGGCTTTCATTTTTCTCAAGACCGATACTTGTGCCCCCGGCAATAATCCGGGTGTTTTTATCCTCACGACCAAGTAATTCAACTGCTTCTTCAACACTTTCCGGGTATAAATACTCTTCTAAATTATTCACTGCTTTTTCGCTCCAGTTTGAAATAAGATTTTAGTTCCACTTTCCGGTTGATTCAATTTCCACCTTCAATTTTACCAGCTAAATTATTATCTGCAAATATTTATTCCAGACCCAGGGAAAACATCCCTTCCAGGTCATGCTTGGAGAAGACGCGAAAGGATATCAGGGTCTCCGAATCAAGAATTCCTTTTACCTTCAACATCTTTCCGGTCACCAGATCGGCCATCGCTTCGTTATCCTCCACGCGGATAATCGCCACCAGGTCATACCTTCCGGCAACAGAATAAACTTCCGACACGCCGTCAAATTCCACCAGTTCTTCTGCCACTTCGTTAACCCGATCTCGTTCAACTTCCATAAGGACCATTGCTGTAACCATTGCCTGTACCTCCTGATTAATTTTCCTCTTTGTTTTCGGCAAACTCCCGGCTTTTTTCCGCCAGGCGGCGCAGTTTTTTTGCCACTTCATAATTAACCGTCTGCTCGGGAAAAGTTCCATCCTCCTGTTTTTCCCCCGCTTCAACCCCGGTTAACAGTTCAATCCCCTCGTCCACGTGCTCAATTGCATAGATGTGAAACTGTCCCTCGCGAACAGCCGCAATCACTTCTTCCCTGAGCATTAAATTTTGCACATTACTATCCGGAATAATCACACCCTGTTCCCCGGTCAACCCTTCCATTTTACACACCCGGAAATAGCCCTCGATCTTTTCGTTGACCCCGCCGATGGCCTGAACCTCCCCCTTCTGATTAACAGAACCGGTAACCGCCAGCTGCTGATTGATTGGATAACCCGAAAGACTGGAGAGCAGTGCATAAAGTTCGGTCGAAGAGGCACTGTCCCCGTCCACCCCTTCGTAGAGCTGTTCAAAAGTTAAACTGGCGGAAAGAGAGAGGGGAATATCACCGGCAAATTTCCCGCCCAGGTAACCGCTTAAAATCATTACCCCTTTATTATGGACCTGTCCTCCCATCTCCAGCTCCCGTTCAATATTAACAATGCCTTTATCGCCCACGTGAGTACGGGCTGTAATCCGCGAGGGCCGGCCGAAGCTATAATCGCCCAGGGGCGTAACGGAAATTCCGTTTACCTGGCCAACCTCCTCCCCTTCAACATCTATAAGCAACGTCCCCTCGTCAATTAATTCACGTACCCGCTCTTCTATCCGGTTGGACCGATATATTTTCTTATCAATAGCTTCCTGGACTGCGGTGGAATCAACAACTTCTTTTCCGTCCTTTGCCGCCCAGTAACTGGATTCTCTTATCAGATCAACTATATCACCAAATTTAGTGTCCAGTTTCTTCTGATCGGCGGTCATCCGGGCGCACTGTTCAACGACTGCCGCCACTCCTTCTCTTGTAAAATGGTTAAGATCTTCGTTCTCACAAAGATCACCAATAAACCGCGCATACTGCTGTTCGGTTTCATCATCCCAATCGGTTTGGACGGAAAAATCCGCCTTCACTTTAAATAGCTCCTGGAAATCTTCATCCAGGTTATAAAGCAGGTAATACAGCAGGGGATCGCCGATTACAATTACTTTGATATCAAGAGGAATAACTTCCGGTTCCAGGGTCTGGGCCTGGATGGAACGGTATTCCTGGCCCATGATCTCCGTCTTTATTTCATTGTTTTTCAGGGCCCGCTTGAGCGCATCCCAGGCAAAGGGACTGGTCAAAACATCCCGGGCTTCAATTATTAAATAACCACCGTTTGCCCGGTGCAGAGCTCCCGGTTTAATCATCGAATAATCGGTGACCATTGTTCCAAATTGTCCCTTGTGCTCTATTCGGCCGAGTAAATTGTAATAGGTGGGGTTACTTTCAAGGACAACGGGCGAACCTTCAGCCTCACAATTATCCACCAGCAAATTGACCCGGTAATTCTCCAGGCTCGGTTTTTTTCCCATCATCTCGGCCAGCGCCGCCTCTTTCCCTTTTTCGCGCCCCTGGTTTTTGAAGCTTTTAACATTATCCAGCACGTCTTCCTGGACCTCGGCCAAAAATTCAATTACCTCTTCAAATTCACTGTATTTCTCTTTCAGATCATCAATCAAGTGGCTAACCGCGAACCCCAGGATCTCCCGGTCAAGCTGGCGAAGATTCTCCTGGGCCTCCTGCTTGAGGTTGCGAATCTCACGCATTGCCTCGCGCAAATCTCCTTCCATATCATTTCTCTTATCATTAATTTCCTCCCGCTGTTCTTCATCCAATTCGTTTATTTTATCGGGAGAAATGACCTCGCCGTCGACCTCGGGGGCTAATACCAGACCGCTGGGCGTCTGAAGGACTGAAAATCCGCGCTCCGAAGCTTTATCCTCCAGGTCCTGGAGAACCTCGCGTCTTTTTTGCTGAAATTTTTCCTGGATTTTCTCGCGCTCCTGCTGATAATCATCCCCCTGGAAAGCCCGGGGGATCTCATTTTCCAGCTCATCAACCAGTTCATCCATATCCTCCTGGAATTCGCAACCTTTGCCGGCCGGGAGTCGAATTGCCCGGGGCTTGTCCGAATCTTCAAAATTATTCACATAACACCAGTCGTCGGGGACCTCCTCGTCCGGGGCCTTGCCTTCCAGGAATTTCTTCACCGTGGTTGATTTTCCCGTCCCCGGCGGACCCATTGCATACATGTGATAACCGGGACTATCAATATCAATCCCGAACGAAACAGATTCAACCGCTCTCTCCTGGCCGATTACCCTGTCCAGTGAATCAAGCTCTTCGGTCGTCGCAAAAGAGAAAGTCTCTGCGGACGACTGGCGTCTTAATTTTTCTATTGATATCTGTTTGTCATCTTTCATGTCAAAATCAACCCTGTATTTAACGTATATTTTAAAATTTACAACTATTTATCAGAACCGGGTTTGCCCCGACCATTCACTGTTAAATTTATATTGAATCGATTCAAAACAATAAAACATGGCTTCCGGCCCGGAGGCCAGAATGACCGCCAGAAGGTTTTAAGTGTCTCGCCTGTTCTTTATTTTATATATATTCTCCCCACAATAAACATTTTTCTTATACAAATGTTGCTTTGTGTAGATAATCAGTTAAAATATTTAGGCAAGCCTAATATTTTAACTAAAATAATGGAGAAATAATAATGGAAAAAAGTTTATCAGAGATGAACACGGGCGAAGCCGGAACTGTCTCGGCCCTCGAGGGGGGCCAGCAATTTATCCTCCGCCTGCAATCGCGGGGAGTTCGCAAAGGTGAAAAAATATCTGTTTTAACCCGCCAGCCGAGGGGACCCCTGGTTGTTGAAGCCGGTCGCACCCAGCTAACCATCGGCCGTGGAATGGCCGAGAAGATCAAGGTGCATACGGAAGAATGAAAAAAATACTTCTAATCGGCAATCCCAATACCGGAAAAAGTGTAGTATTTTCCCGCCTGACCGGGGCCAGCGTAATGGCCTCCAACTACCCGGGAACCACGGTGAATTTCACGGAAGGTACCACGAAGATAAACGGGGAAAAGGTACGAATCATTGATATCCCCGGGATATATTCCCTGGAGCCTGAATCACCGGCAGAAAAAGCTGCCACGAAAATGATGGACGAAGCTGATTTAATTATCAATGTCGTGGATTCAACTAACCTGGAAAGAAACTTGAATTTAACAATGCAATTGCTTCAGCGGGACATCCCGATGGTAATTGCTCTTAACATGTGGGATGAAACCAAACACCAGGGAATAGAGATTGATCGGGAAAAACTGGAAAAACTCACCCAGGTTCCCGTGGTTCCCACCGTTGGTCTGACCGGTGAGGGGTTCAAAGAACTAATCTCCCGCCTGCCGGAGGCTGAAACCCCGGACTGGGGTTCTTTTGACGAGGATCAAAAATGGGCTAAAATTGGCCAGATCATCAAGGCCTGCGAAAAAATAACCCGCAAGGGACATACTATAAAAGAAAAAATAGCCGAACTTACTGTAAAACCGCTGACCGGCCTGCCTATCGCCGGCCTGGTTTTAGCCGCAATTTTCTGGTTCGTGGTCACCGTTGGTGAGTTTATAACGGAAGATATTATAGAACCTATCTTTTATAACTTTTATGAGCCGCTGATTATGCAACTGAGTAGCCTGCTCGGGGAAAAAAGTTTTTTTCATATTATATTAATCGGGGAAATTTACGAGGAAGGTTTAAACTTTGAAGAAGCAATGGGCGTGTTGACCACCGGTTTATTTGTCCCTTTTGCCATGGTCTTACCCTTCATCATTACCTTCTATTTTATCCTCGCCCTGCTGGAAGACAGTGGCTATTTGCCCCGGCTGGGCACGCTGGCCGATAACTTTTTTCACCGGCTGGGAATGCACGGCTACGGAATATTGCCGGTGATGCTGGGGATGGGCTGTCACGTCCCCGGGATGATGTCCACCCGGGTATTTGAAACGCGAAAACAGCGCTTTATTTCCGCCACCCTGATGGCCATAGTTATCCCCTGTTCGGCCCAGACCGCCATGATTTTTGGGGTCCTTGGCGCCCGGGGGATCCAGCCGCTCATCCTGATTTTTTCAGTTCTATTTGCCATCTATATAATTGCCGGGCTACTGCTCAACCAACTGGTGAAGGGAGAAAGTCCGGAAATATTTATGGAAATTCCTCCCTATCGCCTCCCCGTGCCCCGGGCTATCTTTAAAAAAACAGGGCTGCGGATCAAACATTACCTGACGGAAGGGCTACCCTGGCTGTTAGCCGGAGTGTTTATCGCTAATATCCTCCACGGACTGGGACTGCTTGAATATTTGAGCGCGGGGGCGCGCCCCTTGATGAGCTTCTGGTTCGGGTTGCCCGGCATTGTGGCTCCGGCAATGGTGATTGGCTTTCTGCGCAAGGACCTGGCAGTGGGAATGCTGTTGCCCCTCGGGCTGTCCACCAACCAGCTGATAATTGCCATCGTGATTCTCGTGATTTACTTCCCCTGTATTGCAGCTTTTGCTGTCATGCTGAAAGAGCTGGGATTTAGAGACATGCTCAAGTCAGCCCTGACAATGCTGGTGACTACTCTCGCGGTTGGCGGATTATTGCGACTGGTGCTGCTGGGACTATAACATGGTTCAAGAAACCCGGGAAAGATATATTGAGGTAATATTCGACCTGGAAAAAAATTCGCCCGAGGAAAAGAGGGTTCATACCAAGCAAATAGCTGAAGCCCTGCAGGTAAAAGAGGCAAGCGTAACCGAAATGATAAATCGACTGAATGAAAAAAAACTGGTCGACTATCGCCCCTACCACGGAGTAAAACTTACTGAAAAAGGAAGAGAAATGGGGAAAAAACTGGACCACCGCCACCGGGTGCTGGCTGAATTTTTCAAATCACTCGGCGTGGAAAACGAAATTGCGGAAACCGATGCCTGCCGAATTGAGCACGTGGTCAACGAAAAGACGATCACTAAGTTAAAGAGCTTCGTGGATTTCATCACAAAAACCAGCCATTCCCACGCTACTCTCGAGCATTTCGACCACTACGACAAAACCGGCGAATTCCTCTGCCCAAAAAACAACGACTAACTTTAAACTTGAAACTTTGCCCTTTAAACT
>JBNJDC010000030.1:0-10281 GCA_051744565.1 bacterium | reverse complement strand
ACCTGCATCCCGGCCTCGATATTTTCGTAAAATTCATCTTCAAAAATACCCACGGTGGGAATCTCCAGCGCCTGGGCAACAACTGCAGTATGGGAACTGCGGTCGGTTTCATCAATTACCAGGCCGTCAATATCATAATTATCAAGGCTGACAGCTATGCTGGGAGCTATATTGCGAGCAATTAAAACTCCCCCGCTGGGAATCTGCCGGCGAGCCACCGGAGCCCCCATGTGATCAAGCAGGCGCATACCTACGTCCAAAAAATCAACCGTCCGCGACTCCAGGCGCTGACCTTTTGTTCGCTCGACAAACTCGTCGTTCAACTCGCGGAGAGCGTTTATGATTGCTGATTCCGCACAGAGAAAATTCTCTTTAATTTCATTTTCCACCCGGGAAGTAAAGAAATTATCTTCCAGGACAAATTCCTGGACACTAAATAATTCACCAAGCTGGTCAAACAGGGTGTTGGTTACATCTTCTTTAAGTTCATGTGTTTTTTGCCGGGTTTCCTCCAGTGCCTTGTAAAACCGTTTTATTTCAGCTTCCGCTTCCCCGGGAATTATCTTTACATCCTGCATTTCAAACCGCGGTTCGGGCAGAACCGAAGCCGGGCCAATTCCAATTCCCGGTGAAAGCGACCGCCCTGAAAATATTTTGTTATTCATCCTGCTCATTTTCGCCGAACTCCTTCTCAAATAATTTCGCCAGGGCTTCCATTGCTGCCTCTTCATCCTCTCCGTCCACCCGGGCCTGCAGGGTATCACCGGGAGCAGCAGCCAGCATCATCAGCTCCAGGATACTGCCGGCATCAGCTTCTACATCATTATTAATTAATTTTATATCAGAATTAAAATCCTGCAGTTCATCAACAATTATCCGGGCCGAACGAGCATGAAGACCTGTAGGACTGGTAATGGTTAACTTTTTTTCTTCCATCCGCTATTCCACCTGTCATCCAGAATTAATTGCAAATGTTCAATAATTTTATCAAGATCATGTCGCAGGTGCTGACCGGATTCAATAAAATTATCCGCGTGTATTTCTACATCCATATCTTTCAACGCACTGTAATCAAAATTTACCGGTTGTGCTCCTTCCCGGCTGTATTCTTCAAGCAAATCCTTCGGCGGCCGGCGAGTATTAACCAGAAGATGGTCAAACTCAACCGGTTCCGGGGGCACCTGCTGGAAAACTTTTAAATGATCACTGACGGAAAAATTATCCGTCTCCCCGGCCTGCGTCATCAAGTTACAAATATAAACAAGCGGCGCCGGCGAAGAATTAATGGCCCGGCACAATTCCGGTTCCATAAAATTAGTTATTATTGAGGTATAAAGACTCCCCGGTCCGGCAACCAGCAATTCAGCGTTGGCCACCGCACTTATGGCCTCCGGATTGGTTTGCAGAGGCCGGGGAACCACTTCCAGGCGGCTGATTTTTTTTCCTTCAGCCGCAATTGCCGATTCCCCCCTGACTGTAGAATCATCCTTAAACTCCGCTTTTAGCTCGGGACAACCCAGCATTGCCGGCAGAACCCGGCCTTCTATTGCCAGCACTTCCGACGAGGCCCGGACAGCTTCCGGGAATCCGCCGTAAAGATCCGTAAGAGCCGTCAATAAAATATTTCCCACCGAATGACCTTCCAGTTCTCCTCCCTTCTTGAAACGGTAGGAGAACAGTTCCGAAAGACTTCGTTCCTCCGGCGCCAGGGCCACCAGGCAACTGCGTAAATCTCCGGGGGCCGGTACATCAAACTCGCGGCGAAGACGACCGCTGCTGCCGCCATCATCGGTTACAGCAACTACAGCTGTTATATTTGCAGTTATTTTTTTCAACCCCCGGAGGAGGGTTGAAAGTCCCGTCCCGCCACCAAGGGCCACAATATTTGGTCCCCAGCCCACCCGGGAAGCCCGGGTCAACTTGTCAATAACCGGTTCTTTTCCCGTATGCAACCGGGTTACAAAAACATAAAATAAACCGACAAATCCACCGGTGATCAATAAAATCCCAAGGCCGGTCAAAATATAAAAACGCAAACCCAGGCCGGTAAGCGGAGGAATAAATAGATCAAGTATCCCACTGATCCCAAGCGACAAAACAAATAAACCGGCGAGGATAACCGCTATCCATCTTTTCAGCCCCAGCCCCGGCTGCAACCAGCCCCACATAGTTTATCCCCCTTTATCCAAATCAAGTTCACAAAATTGTGTAAAAAAACTCTTTTTCTCATTCTCATAGACATCCTGTCTATTCCGAGGCAAGCCTTTTGCAAACGAAACTTCGTGTTTCGCAAAAGTCTTAAATCCCGAACAAGAGCCCTTTTTACACAATAAAATGGACTTAGTCTTCCTCCATATCCCGATGAACTGTGACAACTTTGAATTTCTTATCAGCAAAATATTTTTGCAAACGATCCGCCATATAAACTGAGCGATGGCGCCCGCCCGTACAGCCCAGGCCAACAAAAAGCGTTGTTTTATCGGTATCCGTATAACACTTAATTAAATAATCAATCATTCCCTGGAGGTTGTCCAGATACTCTTCAGACCGGGAATCATTACCCATAAATTCAACTATTTCTTCGTCCAGTCCCGTAAAAGGTTTTAAATCGGGGTCATAGTGGGGATTATTAAGAAAACGAGTATCAAACAAAAAATCTAGATTACGAGGAACCCCGAATTTAAAACCAAAACTGATCAAAACCAGAACAAAACGGGGATCAGAATCCGGGTGACAGAGATCAATTAATAACCCCTTGAACTGGTGAGTATTAATTTTTGTAGTGTCCACCACAATATCCGCATCAGAGCGAATGGGGCGCAGCATTTCCCTTTCAACGTTTATAGCTTCCTCAAGATCCCCTCGATCAGCCAATGGATGCAGGCGCCTCGATTCCCGGTAACGATTGAGTAGTTCTTCATCACTGGCCTCCAAAAACAGAACTTTTAGCTGAACACCGGGGACAGAAAATTTTTGTTTTATCCGGGGAAACTGTTCGACAAAATCCTCTTCTCGCACATCCAGGATCAAGGCTACCGGTTTACGGTTTTCCCGCTCCAGGGACAGAGAAATAAATGAATCAAGCAGTTCCGAAGGCAGGTTATCCACGCAGTTATATCCCATGTCTTCAAAAGCCTGGAGAGCCTGACTCTTCCCGGCACCGGATAATCCAGTAATTAAATAAAAGGGGAGTTTACTCATCAAATAAGCCCCATTCGGGTATGATTAAATTCAGCCGGACTACTTAAAAATTGAAATCCGTTACTGCTGATCTTCCTGTTTTTGAATGATTTCAATTATTTCATCAGCCGAATCTGTTTCCAGCAACCGGCTGCGAAACTGTGTATTTTTTAGCATCCGGCTAATTCTAGCCAGGGCCCGCACGTGCAAACCAGCTTCTCCCTGGGGGGAAAGAAGCAAAAATATCAAGCGAGCCGGCTTACCATCCAGCGATTTAAAATCCACACCCTCTTCAACGCGGCCGAAAGCAGCAACCAGCCCCTCAACTGCGTCTGTCTTTGCATGAGGAATAGCCACGCCGTTTCCAATGCCCGTGCTTAAAATATCTTCCCGATCTTTAACGGCTCCAAGGGCTTTTTCCGGGTCCTCAACTTTACCGGCATCAGCCAGCAAATTAATTAATTGTTCGAAAACTTCATCCCGATGATCAACATCCAAATTAGCTGCGATTACCTCTTCGGGAAGAAGTCCCGATACCGATATCGAATCCGAACGTTCTAATGTTGCCATACTGAAATGCCTCCTGAAATTTAAGCTCTACTTTTCAAAAATAATTTTCCCGAATTTAACTGCGTGGCAGGTGATGGTATAAAATGTAGCCAAAAATTGCAAGTGCCACCCACCCGTTATGTCGCAGCTTCTATCAAACCATAATTATTATCCTGGCGCTGATAAACCACATTAATATCTTCAGTTACCTGGTTGGTAAAAACAAAGAAATTATAATCAAGGTTTTCCATCTGCAAAACTGCTTCTTCCACGGACATTGGCTTGGCCGTAAATACTTCACGTTTGATTATCTGTGGTTCGCCATCATCTTTTTCTTCCCCAAACTCAAAAATCTTGGAAGCAAGCTCTCGATTGGGCCCATTAAGATCTTTTTTACGGTGATCGGTTACCCGGTCGTGATAGGTCCTGAGCTGACGGGCCAGTTTATCAACGGCACCGTCCACGGAAGCATACATGTCGGGGGTTGTCGCTCCCCCTTCGAAAAATTCTCCCATCCCCTTCAGTTGAATGTCCGCACTCTGGCGTTCATGTTCCACTTTCATTTTTATAACAGCCTGAATAACTTTATCCGGTTCATCGGCAAAATATTTAAGTAGCTTGGATACCCTCTTTTTAGCATATCGCCGCAAAGAATCCGTAAGTTCAATATTCTGCCCGACAAACTGAAAATCCATCTCCATTGTTTTGCCTCCTGTGTAAAGTTTCAAGTTTCAAGTTCAAAGTTTCAAGTTAATACAGAAATAACATAACTCCCTGACTCATCCTTTTAACTTTCAGATGATCAAAAACGCACAATTTTACTCTATGTTAATTATAACTTATCCTGTGGTCTTTTCAGTAACTCTTTTTCGTAAGTTGCGGGCGGGAATTTCCAGCTGTTTCCGATATTTAGCAACTGTTCTGCGCCCGATCTGGATACCCTCCTCCTCCAGTTTATCCTTAATTTTGCTGTCACTTAACGGCTCTGTTCTATCCTCGCTGGCAATAATTTCTGCTATCATTGCTTTTACAGCAGTGGAAGATATTTTCTCGCCGCCTTCCTTGGCCTTTATCCCGCTGGAAAAGAAAAAATTAAGCCTGTAGAGCCCCCGCGGCGTCTGCACACACTTGTTTTGAACCGCCCGGCTGACCGTGGATTCATGGCGATCAATATCATCGGCCACTTCCTTTAAAACCAGCGGTTTCAGGTGCTTAATGCCCCGCTCAAAAAAATCCCGCTGAAGCTTGATGATACTCTCCACAACTTTATAAAGCGTCTGCTGGCGCTGGTAAATACAGTGTAAAATCCAGAGGGCCCCACTTAATTTTTCTTTTACATATTCTTCTTCTTCCGGGTCGCCCCCCTGGAGCATCTGCCGATAACGGGAGTTAATTCGCAGGGGGGGAACAACATCTTCATTAAGTAAAACAACGTATTCTCCATTTACTTTCCTGACCTCCACATCGGGAGTTAAATACTGTTTACTTGCCTCCTCGAAGGACCTGCCCGGCCGGGGCTCCAGTTCATGAACCAGATCAGCAACCCGCTGAACAATTTCCGGGGAAGTATCCACTGACCGGGCTATTTTTTTATAAGAACGTTTCTTGAGATCTTCAAGATGTTCATTAATTATCTGTTCGGTAACGCCCGGCAACTCAACCTTCAGCTGCCCCAGCTGCAGCAGAAGGACCTCCTGGAGCGTTCTACCGCCAACACCAGGGGGATCAAAATCCTGAACCACCTCCAGGAGTTCCTCCAGGCGCGCGAAATTTACTTCCACATCCTCAGCCAGCTGCTCAATATCCCCCTGGAAATAACCATCGGAATCAATATATGATATTATCAACTCACATGCTTTATGTTCTTTTTCAGTCAAATCCAGGAGCTCAAGCTGATTTAAAAGAGAATCGTGCAAAGACTCTTCCCGGGTGGCCAGGGCCCTGAATTGATCCTCGGGATGTTCTCCACCTCCGCTGCTATGACTGAAATAATAATAATCATCGCCCTTATTTAACAATTCATCCCAATCAACCCGGTCTGCTATCTCATCCTCAACTTCCTCTTCAACCTCCTTATTGTCCGGAACCACCTCTTCGTCCGTATTTTCTTTGTATTCCAGGAGTGGATTTTCTTCATACTTCTGGCGGGCCCACTGGGCCAACTGCTGGACCGGATACTGCAGAAGTTTTATGGCCTGCTGATGTTTCTGGGAAACAATTAAACGCTGGGACTGTTTTTGTTTTACCTGCTGCGACTGGCTCTGCTCCAGCCTCATATCACTCATCATCTTCAGTCCCCGCCGGGTATTGATAGGAAAAAGAGGAACCCAGGTAAATTTCCCGGGCCTGGGAATCTTCAACCAGGGTCCGAGCATCTCCGCTGATAAGTATATTTCCTTCGTTCATAATATAGGAACGATCTGTGATCTGGAGAGTTTCCTGAACATTATGGTCTGTAATCAATATTCCAATCTCCCGCTCTTTTAAATCCTTAACCAGGCGCTGGATTTCCTCCACAGCCAGGGGGTCAATACCGGCAAACGGTTCATCCAGAAGTAAAAAATCCGGATCAGGAATCAGGGCCCGGGCTATCTCTACCCTCCGTCTCTCTCCCCCGGACAACGAATGCCCCAACGTAGAAGCCACATGCTCCAGGGAAAAATCTTCAATCAATTCCTGAATCCTCCGGTCAATATTTACCCGGCTATTTTCAACCAGTTCAAAGATCGCCTGGAAATTTTCTTCTACCGTCAGGTTTCTAAACACCGAAGGTTCCTGGGGCAAATAACCAAGTCCCTTGCCAGCCCGACGGTAAAGGGGAAGAGAAGTAATATCCTGGCCGTTTAAAAACACCCGACCTTCCAGCGGATTTATCAGTCCCACCAGCATCCGAAAAGTCGTTGTTTTTCCGGCGCCGTTGGGACCCAGTAGCCCAACAACCTCCCCTCCGTAAACTTCCAGATCAACCCCCCGTACAACTTTACGGCCACCGTATTCTTTCGTTAAATTCTCGCCTACTAATTCCGTACTCATCCGTTAATTCTCCCCGCTTTCAAACAATTTACCGGTAATATTTCCCTTCATCTCTAAATTTTCACCGGCCAGATCAATCCATATCCAGTCCGCTTCAAACCAGCCGCGCTCTTCCTCCACCCGGGCTTCCTCCTGCAAAAAAGCTGTATCTGCTCGGACCGAATAAGACATATAAGCAGCAGTTGCTTGCATCTCCGGCTGAATTAATTCAACCTCGCCATAAGCGTCAACCTGGCGAATTTCATTCCCCCCCTGTTCATAATAAACCTCCATTCGCCGGGCCTTTATGTCCCGGGTATCCGACCAGACGTGGACGTTACCGCTAAAGACTGCGCTATTTTCCGCTCGCTTGACCTCAAGGTGGTCAGCTTCCAGTTCATAGCCGGCAAACGCCGGCGGCGAAAACATATGAAATATAAGAGTAATTAATGCCAGCGTAATTTTATATTTGATTGGAACTCCATCCTTTCAGCAGAAATATCCCAGCGCATTCCAACTGCTTCAAAAACTCCCCGCTCATCGGTAAATTTAACAGCAGAATCTGTTTTCATAATTCCGTCGCTGCGCTGCCAGATTAATTTTTCAGTCTCTAAATGCTGGGAGGGGGTGTCCCGAACAACATCAACGTCTTCCTCAAGACGAAGTATATCATCCGCCTCAAGATACAGTCCACGTCGGGCTGAAGCGCGGGCACCAGTGTCGGAGTCAACCTTATAAACAAGACGGGGGGCAGTGAGCTCGATTTCCCCCTTATTACGGCGGGCTTCCGGAGAAGTTAAAATCCAGGTCTCATCCGGATTAGGATTGTCAATCAGGCGAAAATCTTCAATATATTGAGAGGGGTTATTGACGGTTTCCAGGGAATTATCAGGCTTATCGGCAGAAAAAATATACAGGCCGTAGACAGCCAGAATAACGGTCAACAGAACAACCGCACTCAGGACGAGTTGTCGTCTTGAATCCATCGGGGGCCCAGGGGATATTTAATTCCAATATGTCCACTGTCTTCACCATAAGGTCCCATCGTCGGACGCATTTCCCCTTCAATAGTAAATTGAACCAGTTTATATTTTTCGGGGAGATTAGCCAGCAACGAATTAACTATCGAATATAAAAACAACATCTCATCCGTTGAACCTTCGGCGGCACCGATGAAAGCTTCGTTAAAATCAACATAAACTATATCTCCCTCGGTATAGGCGGAGAGCAATTGTAAATCCTCGGGCAGAAGCCGGACAACTTTTTCAGTTTCCGGCGGCTTCTTCAACTCCTCAATAATTTGAAAAATCCGTTCGTTTGAACTCTCCGCTTCAGCTATCTCCCGCTTTGCCCGGGCAAGTTCGTACTTTTCAACATCCAAAAAGTAAAGAGCAACCTCTTCCCGGGAGAGGGTTTCTTTTTCTTCTGGTTCCGGCGCTGAAACATAATTCCACCAGATTACCCCGCCGGCCACAACTGCTCCCAGTAAAAGTAGCGGCAGGACTATTTTTAATATGATTTTTTTCATTTCAATATCTATTTTTCCGATAATTTTCCAGGGCTCCGGCCAGGATAGAAGCTATTTCTTGCTGAAATTCTTCCGTACCAAGTTTTTCTGCTTCCCGGGGATTGGACAGAAAACCGGTTTCCACCAGGACAGCCGGCATTTGTGCATCTTTCAGGACAAAAAACGGTGCCTGCTTTACTCCCCGGCTGGGCAGAGAAAGATTATTATTCATTTCGTCGACAATTATTTTAGCAAAATCCTGGCTTTCCCGGGTATGAACCGTCCCCTGGAGCTGCTGGAGAATCCACTGGATATCCTCCAGCTCCTCCCCCTCAATCCCTTCATATCGCAGGGCGCTATTTTCAATCTCCGCCAGCTCGCGGGCCTCCCGGTCATAGTTCCCTTCACTACTCAGGGTAAAAACCTCAAACCCCGAGGCGCCCATCCGCCCGCTGTTAGCATGAATTGAAACAAAAACATCCGCCTGCTGTTCGTTGGCCATCTTGGTCCGCCCCTGCAGGGGAATAAAACGGTCATCATCCCGGGTAAGAACGGGCTTTATCCGTGGATGGTTTTCTTTTATGTAATCCCGCAGGGCCAGACTGATCCTGAAGACCACATCTTTCTCGTGCAACCCGTTTGAACCGATTGCTCCTGGATCTCGCCCCCCGTGGCCGGGATCGATAAATACCAGGATTTCTTCCTCCCCGGTTTCCGGAATTTCCTCCAGGAAACGTCCAATTTCATCCTGGTTGTCAGCGGATGATTTTTCATCCGTTTGAAAATCTTCGGCCTGCGCCACCTGCAGTTGTTTTCGAGAAGGGTTCCAGATATATTCACGGGAAGTATTTTCCTGCATCATCTGCGCGGTCTGTTCGGCAGTAAGATAAAGCCGGCCCCGGTCAAAATGTAAACCATGAGCGGGATAGAGCTTATTTTCAGAAACCAGCACCCGGCCGGCCTCAGGGGTGAATTGAAACTGCTGGTCTTCAGCGGAGGCAGTCAAGCGACGGGCATTTTCGTTCCAGTTGACCTCAAAATCAATGGCCTGATAAAAATCATAAAGATCAAAAAAGTATTCTCCGTCAAGTTTCAGTGCTTCTATCTGCTCAAGTAACTCGCCGCCGGCATTAACAAGATTAACCCTCTGCGCAAAAGACGGTTCGGGTAAAAAGGCAAGAATTAATAAAATTCCAATCAAAAAAGATAGAGAAATTTTTTTCATCTCTTAAAAATCTCCCGGTAAGGCTTAACAGATTTATAGCTGGTGAAGAAAATGGTGGAGGCGGCGGGAATCGAACCCGCGTCCGCAGTGTATCCGACAGAAAGGCCTACATGCTTAGTCTGTTTTTAGAGCTTGGCGGCCAGGACCCAACAGACGGGACCGTCGGGCCGCGGCACCATTCCGTCAATAGTTCAGCCCCCAGTGGAATGGAACCCTGGCGGTGAACCCCTGCTCCGTTGCCCCGGATCCGGTGCTCACAGGGAAAGAAACCGGTCGGGGTGTCCCGCAAGTCTGCGGGACATAGCGGCTATGTTAGGCCGCCATAGCAAAATCGCGTTCGGCAAATGAACGTTGTCCGGCCTTTTCTGACGGGGTGACCAGACACCCCCGGCATGCCCTCTCCTTCTTCAACACTGCGTCGAAGCCGATCGCCCCCATATTCTCTTCTAAAAGAACCTGTAAATAATTCAATGTTCCGTGTTCCTTGTTTCTTGTTCCTGGTTAAACTTTAACCTAGATTGAGCGATTATGAACGTTCGGAAATTGAATATCTTATTTTCTCATTCTCAACAGCCTCCAGCTGTCTCCGAGGAATACAGCCACTGGCGCACATCCTGTCCGCCAATTCATGGCTGTAAAAACCCGAAAATAAGACATTCAACATCCTCACCATCTTGGTGAGAAGGTGATAACATTGTTCTCTGGCGGAATTATGAATATTCCAAAGCCCAGGAGGGGCTTGAATTGGAATATACATTCCTCACAGCAGCCTGGAGGGCTGCGAGAATGAGCCAGAGAATTATGTTAT
>JBNJDC010000029.1:0-10311 GCA_051744565.1 bacterium | reverse complement strand
TGAAACTCCAGGAAATAGCCGCCGGCAAAAAAGATTAATTTTCTCCTCTGAAATCTGGCGTCTGAATTCACGCGCAAACCGCCCGGCTAGCAGCCTCCCCGTTTAATTTTTCCCTTTTTTTCTTGACTTTAGTCAAAGACACCGCCTTTTCAATAGCTTATAGTATTAGCGGTCAATAAAAAAACAAACTACAAAAAAGGATGTTGTCTTATGGTTAAACGAGAGATGATCGATATTGATCATGAAAAATGTACCGGCTGCGGGGATTGTATTCCTGCCTGCCCGGAAGGAGCCCTGCAGTTGATCGAGGGAAAAGCGCGCCTGGTCAGTGATCTATTTTGTGACGGGCTGGGAGCCTGCGTCGGTGAATGTCCGGAAGATGCCATGAAAATCACAGAAAAAGAAGCCGAGCCCTATAACGAGCGCAAAGTTATGGAGGAAAATATTATTCCCCAGGGGAAAAAGGTAATAGAAGCACATCTTAAACACCTGCAAAACCACGAGGAAAAAGAACTACTATCCCAAGCTTTACAGGTACTGGAGGAAAACAATATGGAAAATCCACTTGAGAATCAAGGTCAAAACATCCCCCCTACCGGCGGTTGCCCGGGCACGAAGGTGCAAGATCTTTCAAAAAACAAAGCAGAAAACAAATCCGCTCAACAGGACCGGGCCGGAATGTTTTCCAGGCTTGAGCAGTGGCCCGTCCAGCTCCATCTGGTCCCGCCGACGGCTCCCTACTACCGGGAAGCTGACGTCGTTCTGGCCGCCGATTGTTCCGCCTACAGTTGCGGTAATTTTCACAATAAATTCCTACAGAACAAATCCCTTGCTATTGCCTGTCCTAAATTGGACAATGGGCTTGAACAATACAGAGATAAACTGGTAGCAATGATTGACGAGGCTCAAATTAACACCCTGAGCGTGATTACGATGGAAGTGCCCTGCTGCCGTGGACTTCTCCACCTGGCAGAAAAGGCTTTAGAGGAAGCTGAGCGAAAAATTCCGCTCAAGCATATAGAGATGGGAGTTGAAGGAGAAATTAATTCCGAAGAATGGATTTAATTAATTTACAACGGTAAATAGAAAAAGTTTATTACACTCAATTTTTCTGGAGGTAGATGATTATGTTTTGTTATCAATGTGAACAGACGGCCAAAGAGGAGGGCTGCACATCCTTTGGTGTCTGTGGAAAAGACCCGGAGACAGCAGCTCTGCAGGATGTATTAATTAAACTTGTAAAAGGGATCTCCATGTATGCCCATCGGTCCCAAAAATTGGGAAAAACTGACAACGAAATAAATCGGTTTATGGTAAAAGCTTTATTTACAACTGTTACCAACGTGGATTTTAACGCAGATAATGTCCATAGCGAAATAAACAAAGCCTTAGAACTTCGAGAAAAGGCTAAAAAGATGTATCAGGAAGCCTGTGATGAAGCTGGTAAAAATCCTGAAAAACTGGATGAACCAGCCACCTGGCAGATACCAAAAGATAAAGATTCATTAATCAGGACCGGTGAACAGATCCAGATTGATACCCGGATGGAGGCTCTGGGAAAAAGTGAAGTTGGACTGCAGGAGCTGATCCTTTACGGATTGAAAGGGGCCGGTTCTTACGTTGATCACGCCCAGATCCTCGAATATGAACAGGAAGATATTTATGCTAAGTTCCACGAACTTCTTGATTACCTGACAAATAATCCGACAGATATTGAAGAGTTGCTGGACAAAGCACTTCAGGTCGGTGAACTAAACCTGCAGGTGATGAAACTTCTTGATAGCGCCCATACGGATACTTACGGTGATCCCGAGCCTACCGAAGTACGAGTGGAACCGGAAGAAGGAAAAGCTATTTTAGTCTCCGGTCATGACCTCAAGGACCTGGAGGAGTTGCTCAAACAAACCCGGGATACAGGGATTAAGGTCTATACCCACGGGGAAATGCTGCCCGCCCACGGGTATCCGGAACTTAACAAATACGATCATCTTGCCGGCAACTACGGAGGAGCCTGGCAGGATCAACGGCGGGAGTTTGACGAATTTCCCGGTTCAATTCTGATGACCACCAACTGCATCCAGAAACCAAAAGACACCTACAAGGATAGAATTTTTACCAAAGGACGGGTTAGCTGGCCGGGGGTTGAACACATTGAAGATTACGATTTTTCGCCCCTGATTGGAGCTGCCCAGGATCAACCCGGTTTCCAGCAGAGCGGCGCGGATAAGACAATAACTGTTGGCTTTGGCCACAATGCGGTTGCCGGCGTCGCCGATCAAGTGGTCGATGCAGTTCAGGGCGGCGATATAAGTCATTTCTTTTTCATCGGTGGCTGCGACGGAGCCAAACCCGGTCGCAATTACTTCACGGAGCTGGCGGAAAAAACGCCGGAAGATTCGGTAATTCTTACCGCCGCCTGTGGTAAATACAGGTTTAACAAGAAAGAATTTGGCGATATTGGGGGGATCCCCCGCCTGCTCGACGTGGGCCAGTGCAACGACTCTTACTCTGCCGTGCAGATTGCCCTGACTCTGGCAGACGCTTTCGACTGTGGAGTCAACGAGCTCCCGCTGGATTTAGTTGTCTCCTGGTTCGAGCAGAAAGCAGTAGCCATTTTGCTTACCCTGCTGCACCTGGATATTAAAGGAATCCGGCTCGGCCCGACCGCTCCGGCCTTTATTAGTCCCGAGGTCTTTGAAATCCTCCAGGACGCTTTTGATCTCAAGCTAGTTGATGACCCGGACAAAGACCTGGAGGAGATGATTGCCTAAAACAACCCCGGGTAAAAGTTGATTATAATCGTAGAGAGCTGGCGCACCATCATATGCGTCAGCTCTCTACGATATTTAACGCTTAAACTCAGGATATAAATTATTTCCCGCAACAAGGGAGGAAACCACAATGACAGAAAAAATTAACGATTTGCTTTCCAGACCCCTGCAGATGGGAGAAGAGATTAATTACGCCGAGGATGGTATAGTCAGCAAAACAATCCTCGATAAACCCGAGGGCACCATTACCCTTTTTGCCCTTGACGGGGGCCAGAATATTAGCGAACATTCCGCTCCCCACCATGCGCTGGTCGAAGTGCTGGAAGGTAGCGGTGAGTTTATCATTGAAGAAAAATCAGTTGAGGTCCCTGCCGGCGAGCATTTAATAATGCCGGCAAACGTCCCGCACGCTGTAAAGGCCAACCAGCAGTTCAAAATGCTGCTGATTATGATAAGTTCAGAGGAGTAAAAGCCTAATACCAAATTTTTTGGGAGGCGATGGAGATGATTGAACAGATTAAAGAAAACATCTACTGGCTGGGCGTGGTTGACTGGGGATTGCGAGAATTTCACGGTCACGAACTTTCCACTCACCGGGGCTCCACCTACAACTCCTATTTAATAAAAGATGAGAAGAATGTATTGATTGATACCGTCTGGGACCCTTACGAAGACGAATTTATCAGCAATTTAAAGGAAGTAATTAACCCGGAAGAGCTGGATTATATAATTATCAACCACTCGGAAGTAGATCATTCGGGTGCTCTGCCCCGGTTGCTTGCGGAAACAGATTCCCCAACAATTATTACTTCAACTAAAGGAGAACAGATACTTACCGCCCATTACCACGAAGATTGGGAGCTTGAACCTGTTGCAACCGGCGATCAGCTCGACATAGGTGAGATCACGCTCAATTTTGTTGAAGCTCCAATGCTTCACTGGCCCGATTCAATGTTCACCTACGCCGAAGGGGCCGGCGTCCTCTTCCCCAACGACGCCTTCGGCCAGCACTACGCAACCGGTCAAAGGTTTAACGACCAGGTGGATCAAGAAGAGCTTTTCGAAGAGGCGCTCAAATACTATGTCAATATCCTGACTCCCTTCAGTTCCCTGGTAGAAAGAAAAATAGAAGAAATTGAGGAGATGGAGCTTGCGCTGGAAATGATTGCCCCCAGCCACGGAGTGATCTGGCGGGAGGACCCCGGACAAATTGTCAAAAAATACAAACAGTGGGCCGCCCAGGAGCCGGAGGAAAAGGCTGTTGTTCTCTACGATTCAATGTGGGGCGCAACCCGGAAAATGGCCAATGCCATCGGGGAGGGTATTGTTGACGCCGGGGTGGATTGCAAGGTCATACCCGCAGCCACCACCGACCGCAATGATGCCCTGGTTGAAATATTCAAGGCAAAGACAGTCGTGGTTGGATCTTCAACTGTAAACAGTGGTGTATTACCTTCAATTACGCCCCTGCTTGAAGACCTGCGGGGCTTGAAATTCAAAAATAAACTGGGCGCCGCCTTTGGTTCCTACGGCTGGAGCGGCGAATCCACCGCCAAGATTAAGGACCATTTCGAAGAAAGCGGTTTTGAACTGGCTGAAGAGGAAAGTATCAGCTGTAAATGGCAACCGGATGAAGAAGAAATCCAAAACTGCCAAAAATTCGGCCGCCACCTGGCAAAAGAAACAAGCAAAAAAGTATGAAAGAATAAAAGGCGCATCCTGCGGCTGAAACCCTGAGGGAATACTCCCTCAGACTCCCTGCGAGGTCGCCTACGATTATCTTTAGCTTTCAACTTTTAGCTTTTAGCTTTCGGCTGCTTTTAAGTCGGGACGGCCGGATTTGAACCGGCGACCTCGCGCCCCCCAGGCGCGCGCGCTGCCAAGCTACGCCACGTCCCGTTGTTTACCTGATTCCAGGAGTATATATTATAGGAAGGATTTTACTTCCTGACTACCTATTTTTAACCGACAGCAGAACCTTCCTGTTCTTTTTAATTGTCATTTCTCAAAAGCGGTAATTGACTGGTTGCAGTAGCGGGGGAATTGAAATTATATTTTTTTAGAGTGGAAAACTTTCTTAAACTGCCTGCTTGATAGACAAAACCCGGCCATTACTTATTGTTGGAAGATTATGAATTACCGGATTTCGAAATCTGGCCGGAAAGCTGGTCGTAAATAGCACTGGCAATACCGAAGTCTTTCTCGCGGGCAATTAAGTTAGCATATTTTTTGTCGAGCTGTTCCCGGAACATTTTCCCACCCTGGCCACCGTCCAGTAGCTTGTTGTCGGGAACAGTCTTCCGCATCTGTTTTACCAGCAGGTTAACAAAAAGTCCCTCCATCCCTTCCGCCGCCTCTTCCAGGGCTTCCTTACCGTCGTCAACCTGGACGTCTCCAGATTGTGAGGCAACTCCCGGAACGTCATCCATTACTCCCTGGGATTTTTCCAGTTTCTGTTTAAATTTTTGTTGTTCACTTTTTTCAACGCTATGCTGGTTCACACCCTGTTGGATTGAGTTAATTCCACCTAGCTGCATTCACATCACCTCCAGGGGGACGCTGAGAGCGTTTGAGCGGTCCAGAGCAGTAAGAACCGCAATCACCGTATCCGTAGAGGCTCCCACGGCATTTAAAGCTTCAACAACTTCCTGAACAGATGTTGATTCGGGAAGCATCATTGTCTCGCCGCCTTCGGCAGCTGTTGCTTCCTCTTCGTCGGAAGTAACCTGCAGTGAAATATCGCCATGGGAAATCGCAGTGGGACGAACAGAAATTTCTCCCCCCATTACCACCGTACCTGTCCTCTCATTTATAATAACTTTATTCTTCCGCCCGGGATCAACTTCCAGGTTTTCAACAATGGAAATAAACTGTGCAGGCTGCTCTTGATACTTGGGCGGAAGTTTGGTTTGAATTGTATTTGAGTTTTCCGCCCGAGCAATTTTTACACCAAAATTCTCATTTATTGCATCAGCTATGCGAGAAGCAGTGGTAAAATCTCCACGGCGAAGCTGAAAATTTATTTCATTTTCGTCATCCACAAACTGGAAAGGCACTTCCTTTTCTACAAGAGCTCCTTTTGGGATTCTCACCGTAGTAAGGTGGTTGTCTTCCCCGCCCCCGCCGGTGGAGACAGCTCCCTGGGCCACAGCATAAGCGTTGTCATCCGCCCCCAGCAGCGGTGTCTGCAGTAAAACCCCCCCGGACAAATCTTCCGCGTTACCAAGTGAGCTTATCGTAACGTCTATTTTATCGCCTGATTTTTTAAAAGGCGGGAGAGTTGCCGTCACCATAACGGCAGCAATATTATCAAGCCGGGCTCCTGAAGGGTCCTCGACATTGATTCCAATCCCCTGGAGCGCATTGGCAATTGACCGGTTAACAAAGTCAAGGCGACCGTCTCCAGTCCCGTCAAGTCCCGTCACAACTCCAAATCCCCGGAGCTGGTTTTCCCGAACTCCATCTACCCGGGTAATGTCTTTCAGCGGAACCGTAAACTGGTCCTCCTGGGCTGTACTTTTCATGGCGGGAAAAAGAACCAGAATATGTATGATAAAAACTACAAATAATTTCTTCATCTTTTTAACCTCCCATTCCATTCCTGTTACCAGAAGAGTAGATTTTTAACGTATGAATAGGAACTGGCAAGAAAACCTTCCGGCTCACCAATCTGGTGGCCCAGCTTACTCTCATAATAAATTTGAGCGTCCGCTATTCTATCGGAAGGTATTGTGTTATCAGGCTTAACATCGTCCTGGCGAGCCAGCCCCTCAAACCGCATGGTATTAACTTCATCATCAACTTTTATTTTTCTGTCGCCCTCCAGGGTTAAAGTTCCATTTTCCCCCACTTCTGTAACCTGGACTGACATCTGGGTATTAAGGTTCCCCGACAGATCGGCCGCCCGGGAGGACTCATAAGCCGATCCCCCCTGGAAACTGGCACCAAAAAGGGGAATCCAGGAAAGCAAACTATTTACAAAAGTAGAATCGTCACTCCCTGTACCGGCACTTCCCCCCATCTCCATTTCCTTTTCCCTGCCCCGATCAGAACCGGTCTGGCCGTCTGCTGACTCCGAGACATCAATCATCAAAATATCTCCCTTGGTAATTGCAACCCGTTCCGCAAAGCTGGATCGTCGACTTTCATCGCCATTAGTCCAAAGGGAGGAAGTTATACCTGCACTGGAGACTAAAAAAGTAAATACTGAAACCATCATTATAAAAATATGAAAACGTAAATTATTCATCTTTTGCTTTCACCTTCCTTTCACCTATAACTTCGGCATAAACCTTCTTTCCACTTGAGTTATTTTTTACAATTACCTCCTCACCCCGGGCTCCGTCGTCCTCAGAATAACCAGGAACCGATACGCGGATATTGCCCACATTATAAATTATTGTGACCCGATCCTGCCGGTGAACCTTCAGCGGACGTTTCAATTTGCGTTTATCAATTATCTCCCCGGCCCGAAAACTTCTGTCAGTTTTAAGTCCCACCAGCGCCGCAGTATCGTCGGGGATTAAAGACGCCCTGCTACTTATATCTCGTTTCTCCCAGATAATATCCTCTTCACTTAAAGTGCTATCGCGCGGCAGGTTGCTAAGGGCAACCGGGACCCGCGAAAACTGGCGCAGAGTGGCCCGGACCCGAAATTTATTTACTACTTCTCCCCGCTGAATTATCTTAAACGGATACCAATCGGCTCCCCGCAGTTCATGGTAGGGACTGCGGGAGGCCAGCTCAATCGAAAAAGACCCGGGAAGGATTTCTAACTCTTCCGGAACCTGGTTAATTTCCAGTTCCAGTTCCCCCCTGGAAAACCTGTTTTCCAGCAAATCATACACTCGCTCGCGCAGCTGCTTACCACCTACCAGTCTTGAAGGGCGACGAACATTTGTCCTCAGAGTCCGCCCTGCAAAATTTGGCTCGGGTTTATTTTTACGGCGCGCTTCCACAATAATATCAGCCCGGTTGATAAACTTACTTTCTCCCGGGGAAGGCAGTTTCTCCAGGGCAAAATCCGCCAGCCCGCCCGGCAACTTGCCCTCCACGACGTCGGAGAAAAACAGGGGTTCCTTATCCTTCTCAACCTCTGTTTTCAACGCTACCGAATTGCTATCGGTAGTAGAAAAAACCGGTCCCCGGGTGGTAAAAGCTATGGCTAATATGAGCAGTATCAACCACCCGGGGCGTGATTTTAACCAACCGGCCTGACTTAAGTTACTCATTATTGAAGCAAAGTAGTTGCACGCTGGAGCATGCGGTCGGAAGTTTTAATTGTCCTGTGGTTAAACTCATACGCACGCTGCATCGAAATTAAATCAGTTAGAGATTTAATTACATCAACATTCGCTTTTTCCAGGAAACCCTGTTGAACTTCACCGGCACCGTCCTGGCCCGGAATAGAAACCTGGGGAGCTCCCGAGGCAGTTGTTTCATTATACAGGTTGGACCCTTCGGCCTTCAATCCGGCAGGATTCGCAAAGCGGGCCAGCTCTATCTGACCCACCTCCTGGGCCTCCGCTTCTCCGGGCATCTGGGCGGAAATAGTCCCGTCAGCTCGAATGTCAATACTCGTTGCGTCAGCGGGCACCTGGACCTCCGGCTGCAGGAAATGACCGCTGGAGTTTACAATTCTTCCATCGCCATCCAGTGCAAAACTTCCGTCCCGGGTGTAGGCAGTAGTTCCATCGGGTTTTAAAATCTGGAACATTCCATCGCCTTTAATCATCAGATCAAGGGAATTCTCAGTGTTCCTGGCGTTTCCCTGGGCATGACTGCGAGCAGTCCCCCCTGTTCGAACACCCATTCCTACCGAAATACCGGTAGGGTGTTCCGAAGCCTGGTTCGAGGGAGAACCGGGCGTAGTAAAATGTTCGTAAAACAAATCCTCGAATTCTCCCTTGGAACGCTTAAAACCATTGGTGTTAACATTGGCGAGGTTGTTGGAAACAACGTCGACGTTAAACTGCTGGGCCCTCATCCCCGTTGCTGCCGAATATAAACTACGAATCATTTGGAAACCACCTCAAGATAAATTATCAAGCTCTGCCTACTCGGCTGATCGCTTTGCCAAGAACTGAACTCTGTTTCTGGATCATTTTACTGCTTAATTCGTGACTGCGATTAACTTCAATCATATTCATCATCGAATTTATTGGATCAACATTGGATTTTTCCAGCATCCCCTGGTGAACATTATAGTTCTCAATTGGAACTTCCTGAGCCGTTGCCTCCCCCTGGCGGTAAAAATTCTTACCCATTTTCCGCAGTTGCTGGGGGTTGTCAAACCCTCTAATTTTTATATCCCCGATGACATTATTGTCCTGGTCAACTATCCGTCCCGTTTCAATCACGTGAATTTCTTCGGCGCTCTCCGGCAGTTGAATCGGTCCGTCCTCCCCCATGACCGGTGCTCCTCCCTGGGCCACAATTTCCCGGTCACTGTTAAGTTTAAAATTACCGTTACGGGTGTACACTTCCTCTCCATCCTCCAGCTGAACGGCAAAAAGCCCCTCCCCTTCAATCGCCATATCCAGGTGATTTTCAGTGCTCTCAAAACTACCCGGCGACCAGTTGACGAAAGTACCGTCGCTGGCAACACCGGTACTCATCGGACCAATCTCCGGGCGCTTGTCAATTGTGCCCATCGGTAGTTCTGTTGTTTGATCGTCCGTGCGGACCATATCATTCTCCGGGTAAGATTTTTGGGTGTGGTAAATTTCTTTAAAACCCGTGGTTGTCGAATTGGCCAGGTTGTTGGAAATAACGTCCATCCGTCGCTGGTCGTTGACCATTCCGCTGGCCGAAGTATATAAACCTCTTAACATTCAAGGTCCCTCCGCTTGTTTTCTTGTGATTTTTGCACCAACATCACGCAACTTCTTTTCTATCTCTTCATAGCCTCGATCAAGGTGATAAATCCTGCGAACTTCCGTCTGGCCCTCCGCTGCCAGGCCGGCCAGGACAAGTGCCGCCGACGCCCGCAGGTCGGTAGCCATCACCGGCGCTCCCTCCAGGGTTTCAACACCGGTAATTGTCACAGTGTTGCCGTCTATTTTAATATCGGCACCAAGGCGCTGTAATTCAAGTACATGCATAAATCTATCCTCAAAAATAGTCTCCTTTATGGTAGAAGTTTCCTCGCCCAGGGAAAGCAGCGCGGTAAACTGGGCCTGCATATCGGTGGGAAACCCGGGATACGGCAGTGTTACAATATCAACTGCCGACGGCCGGCAATCAGCCTCCGCCCGGATATCTCCCGAGGAAAAAATTTCCAGTTCAACTCCCGTCTGTCGCAATTTATTTAATACCGACCGCAAATGATCGGGTTCCGAATCAACCGTGGTTATTTCACCGCCCGTTATCGCTCCGGCTACCAGGTAAGTGCCAGTTTCAATACGATCAGCTATAACGCGGTGGGAAACTCCCCCCAATTCTTCAACTCCCGTAATTTTCAGTTTATCCGTGCCCAGCCCCTCAATTTTTCCGCCAATACTATTTATAAAATTCCCGAGGTCCGCGACTTCGGGTTCCC
>JBNJDC010000028.1:0-10456 GCA_051744565.1 bacterium | reverse complement strand
GAGCGAGAAAAATGGCCCCTGGATATTGAAAAGGAAAAACTGGTGGAGAGACAGCAAAAAATTACTGTTTCATTTCGAAAAAACCTGAAAAAGATTATTCGCTCGCCGGATTTTGAAAGCTGGTGGCCCCATACGACTGATGAACTGCAGAATTCCCTGTTAAAAACAGTTATAGATTATTCAGAATCTACCAGCGATCAGGAAAAAATATGGAAAAGAATCAATAAATTAACGAAAGGCGATTCAGTTGAAGAAAAAAATGTGGCCCGCGAAATAGAGGATATTTTAAGTTCCAATTACCCGGAAACTTACAGAAAGCTCCGGGGGAAAATTATTGAATTCCAGGAGAAAGTATCTGATAACTTTGAAACTATAGTTTTAAAAGAAGTTGATAACGGTGTGGTTACCGAACCGGTCTGGTTTCTTGGCCCCCGGCTAATTTTTAAACAGAGCGGGGAAGAATGGTTACTTGCTGATATTAAATGGTCCGGAATTGAAGGGGGCGCCGATTTGGATATCCCGGCGTTTCCCGGGGAGATAGAATTATACAGGAAGCCAAAAATTTCCCGGATTAAGGAGGAACTGGAGAGTAAGAGCGCCAGCCAGGAAAGACATAGGGGGCGAATTTATACTACCCTCCACGGGTTGAAAATTATATTTTCCAGGTGGACGGATAATCACCTGGGGTTCAGGGTTTCCCTGGCTGACCTGGAAAGTTTGTCTTTTCCTCCCGGGGCCGGGATAGAAAATAATATAAGTTTAATTATCGACCGCTGGGAGGATTCGCGCGGGAATATCCACAAGCGAAAATTTGGAAGTTTAGTTGATTCTTTCCGAAAATACAGGCAAGGCAGCACTCCCAGCGCGTATTTGTCCAGTCGCGGGGGCGCGCCGCCGGAGGATTTGCGGGCACTCCTGGGAAAGGTGAATTTCCCACAAAAATATTTAGACAGGAGATTCCGCGGGAGGCTTTTTCTAAAAAGTCAGGTTTCGAATGGGGAGAAATAACCAGCTGGCAGGAGGATCAAATTAAACTTAGCATTGACCCGGGCTATGAAAACAGGTTGCATTATGTTAGTGGTCGCATTGATGGAGAATATGTTTCGGTTTATGCCTACAAACAGGGTGGCTCCGTTCAAATAAACAGTTCCCGGGGAAATATTGAACAACTGGAATTGTTTTTTGGCAGTGATTACGAGCAGTGGACGGAAGAATTTAAACTACCGCTCAAAATTTATGAAGCAACCTACACTATTGAAGAACTCCAGAAAGGGGTAGAACCCGCCGATATATCGATAAAGTTGGTTGAGATGGGGAAAGATGATGAAGGACGCTCAAAACTTAAATTTAAATTTTCTGATGGACAGCAGCGTCTGCTCCAGTGGACGCCCTATTCAATAACGGGAGAAAGGCTGCGCAAGTCAAGAACTACTACCCACTACAGCGAAGGGATTACCACTCACCACGTTAAAAAGGTTCCCACGAGATACAAGTTACGCCTGGGAATTGTTGATTGATTTTAGTTTAGCAATTATCGGCAGCGTGTTTTAGTTTCGACTGGAGTTTGCCGGGCGGTATATAGCCGGAAATTCTATTTTCATCCAGGACGTTTTCATCACAGTTTAAAAATAATACCGTGGGTACGCCGTGGATGCCTCTATCTTTTAACCACCTGTAAACTGTCGGTGGGGGCTGGGTGGTCACGTCCGCTTTGACGAAATCAATTGCAGAAGTGTAATCTTGAATCCGTTTCTGTGAAAAAGTGTTTGCTTCCATTTTGCGGCAGGGCAAACACCAGTCGGCCGTTACGTAAAACAGGGCGGGTTTTTTCGCTTTTGTTTTATTTTCCAGGTAAGAAGGGGCAGGTTGCCATTTGATTGCGGGTTCCTGGAAAAACCACCAGTTTACCGCAAACAATACTCCGGCGGCGAGAACTATCAGTCCCAGTCCTCTTAAGCCGGCTAAAATTTTGTTTTCAGGCAGGTGGGCAATCGATAAATATAGGAGTCCGCCGGCCAGCCAGCCATAAATTAAAACTCGCAGGATTATACCGGGCAGCAAACTGGCCGAGAAAAAGATAGCCATCCCCAGCAGTAAAAAGCCAATAAATTTTTCCACCCAGTCCAGCCAGCCGCCGCTGCCCGGAAGAAATTCAAGCAGGGGAGTAAATAGGGCCAGCAAAAAATAGGGGAGGCCAAATCCGGCTGCAAAAAGGATAAAATAGAGGAAACCAACCAGTATTCCGCCCTGCTGACCCACGAAAGCAAGCAGAGCGGCAACCACGGGGCCAACACAGGGCACGGCTGCCAGGCCGAGGGTTAATCCCATGAAAAAACTGGAAACCCGGCCGGCTTTTCCCGGCGAAATAAATTTTTGAATGCCCGGTATTCGGAACCGGTAAAATCCAAAAGAGCTTCCGGCCAGAAGGACCATAAAACCGCTCAAAGAAAGGCGGACGGCGGAAAATTGAAACAGCCGGCTCATCAAGCCCCCGGTGTAGCCGGCAGCAGTGCCCAGGATTGAATAAAATATAACCAGCCCCAGGAAAAACAATGCCCCGTCCAGGAGGCGGACAGTTGTTTTTTTTGTCTGTTTCCCCCCGAAGAAAGCCACGGTAACCGGGATAAGCGGATAGACACAGGGGGTTAGATTCATAAGCAATCCCAGGAGGAAAAGACTGGCCAGTGTGAAAATACTCGCCCCCCCTTCAAGATTGGCCAGAATATTACTACTTACACCTGCGCCGTAGCCCTGGGTATTGCTGGAATTTTGGGAATCGGCGGAGCTTTCCACCACAAGGGGTATAGAAAACGAAATAGATTGGGGAGGATCACACCGTTCGCCTTCACAGGGTTGGTAATTAAGTTGGCCCTCCAGGGGCTGTAAGCCCTCTTCCAGCCCCTCCGGCAGTTGAGCGACAATTCCAAGGGAAAACTTGTCTTTATAAATCTTTACCGGCTCGGCCCCGTCCATTGACCGGTAGGGCTGGCCGGGAGGGTAGTCTGTCTGAATAACCCGTACCGTGGTATCTGTAATTTCTACGTTCGTTGGGATTAAATATTCAGCTTCCGGTTGATGAGCGTTCACATGCCAGCCCGGTTGCAGGGTAGCCTCCACCTCCAGGAGAGCGGTATCTCCCCCGGCCGCCCGGGCGGTATCAGCCCGTATATCCTCCACCGCTGCCCCGATAGCCGGGGAAAAAACCCCAGCCACCAGCAAACATTGCAAGAAAACCAGCAACAACCATGAATTTATCTTTTTCATCAAAATCACCAGTTTTATTATAACCTAAATTGAGCGATTCTGAACATCTGGAAGTTAAACGGCGTCGACTTGATCGTTAATAGCGAGAAGTTGAAGGTAGGAAAAAATTAGCTAATCTCCATTTACCAGAGATTAAGTCCATTTTATCGTGTAAAAATGGCTCTTGTTCGGAATATAAGCCTTTTGCGAAACAGGAAGTTTCGCTGGCAAAAGGCTTGCCTCGGAATAGACAGGATGTCTATGAGAATGAGAACAAGAGTCTTTTTACACGTTTTTTCGGACATAGCCTCTACCAGAGGCCGGTTGCTATTTCAATTGCTCCATTGAGGGAATTAACTTCCCTGGCATTCAGGTTGCGAATATGAGTTTTGAAGTATTTTTTCTTTATACTTGCTATATCCTGGCACTGGACTTTTGTGGGCCGCGGAAGATTTTTGGAGGCCAGTAAAACTTCTGTATGGGTGACTTCGCCTGTTCTTTGGGAGGTGCAGGGAGCGGCAAGCAGGCGTGGTCGAACCTCATTTAAAAATCCCGGCGAAATAATTACTGCCGGGCGAGCCTTCTGTTCCGGAAGTTCTGTCCAGTAGATACCTGCCCGGCTGATCAATAGTCCGGCAAATCCTCCCAGCTTTTTTCTCCGAATTTTTCAACTTCAGTTTCATCGCTGGATTTATTTTTATAATGATTCTGCATTTCATCGATTTTCTGTTGACGACGCAATCGCTCAATGGCTGCCCGGATAACTTTAGAACGGTTGCCAAATTCATCACTTTTTTTCTGAATAAATTTCTCTTGCTCATCATTTACAGTAATAGTGATGCGTTTCATATTAAGTCACCTCATACTAAATATATTACATAAAGTATGAAAAAACAACTAATAATTTTGAGCGGGCGGAGGGGACGGGATCAGTTTGGGTTGAACTTCATTTTTTAGCAAAAACAAATTACAATAAATGGGTTACAAAATTAGATCCTTTTGTGCTGGAGCATAAAAAATGGATACAAAATTGATTGCAAGTTTAGAACAGAAAATAGAGGGCGAGAAGCCGGTAAGTGAAGAAGAGGCCCTGGAAGTGCTGAAAGCCCCGGCGGATAAAGTTATGGAAATTTTAACTCTTGCCGACCGGGTGCGCCGGAAAAATTTTGCCAATTCTGTCCACCTGTGTTCGATTACCAATGCTAAAAGCGGTGCCTGCTCCGAGGATTGTGCGTTTTGTGCCCAGTCGGTCCATCACCAGGCGGAGGCGGAAGTTTATGGAATCCGACCGGCGGAAGAGATGGCAGCTAGTGCCCGTCAGGGGTCAGAACTTCCCATCTCCCACTTTGGGATCGTGACCAGTGGTCCCCGGCCCCGGGAGGATGAGCTGGAGGAGATCAGAAAAACAATTCTTGAAAACCCGGGAGAAGAGGTGAGCTGGTGTGCTTCGCTGGGAGCTCTACCCGAAGAAACACTGAGGGAATTAAAAGAGGCCGGACTGGGTCGGTTTCATCATAACCTGGAGACTGCTCCCGGTTATTTTGATCAAATATGTTCCACCCATTCTTACGAGGAACGGGTGGAAACGGTGCGCACCGCCAGCCGCCTGGGGCTTGAAGTTTGTTCCGGTGGAATCCTGGGTATGGGAGAAAATAATAGACAGCGAGTTGAATTTGCCCGGCTGTTGCGTGAACTGGAAGTGGATTCTATTCCTCTTAACTTTTTGATACCTATCCCCGGAACTCCCCTGGAAGAAGTTGAAATTCTTGAACCGCGTGAAATTCTTAAAATAATTGCTATGTTCCGGCTGGTAAATCCCACCGCCGAGATAAAAGTTTGTGCCGGGCGGAAGAACCTGCGTGATCTGCAGTCGATGATATTTTATGCGGGGGCAACCGGGATGATGATCGGGGATTTGCTTACGGTTGCCGGTCGGGACGTAGAGGAGGACCTGCAGATGTTGGATGACCTCGGGCTGGACTATGAGTAGAAAATTTATTGAGGAAGAGCTATCCTCGCGCCGGGAAAATAATTTGTATCGGAAAATAAATACTTATTCGCCCGGGGAAGGGTATGTGGAAAAAGACGGCCAAAAAATACTTAATTTATCTGCCAATAACTACCTGGATTTGATTGGACATCCAAAAGTAAAAAAGTATTATGAGCAAGCACTGGAGAAATATGGAACGGGGTCGGGTGCCTCCCGGCTTGTCACCGGGAGCCGGCCGGTTCATGACAAGCTGGAAGAGAAACTTGTCGAACATAAAAACTACCAAACAGCATTACTGTTTGGTAGTGGTTACTTAGTGAATATGGGAGTAATACCGGCCGTGGTCGGGCGAAACGATTACGTGGTTGCCGACCGGCTGGCCCACGCCAGTTTAATTGACGGTATCCTGGCCAGCAGGGCTAATTTTTACCGTTATAAACACAACAATATTGATGACCTGGCCCGCCGGTTAGAAAATATACCTGATGACAAAAATTGCCTGGTTGTAACTGAATCAGTTTTTAGCATGGACGGGGATCTTGCGCCACTGGAAAAAATTTGTAGGCTGGTAAAAGAACATGAAGCACTGTTGCTGGTGGACGAAGCGCATGCAACCGGAGTATTTGGTCCATGCGGGGCGGGCCTGGTGGCTGAATCCGGGCTGGAGGACCTGGTGGATTTTACAGTAATAACCCTGAGCAAAGCGCTTGGAGGTTATGGGGGGGCTGTTGCCTGTACTGCTCGAATGAAAGAATTTCTGGTGAATAAAGCCCGGTCATTTATTTACAGCACTGCTCCTGCCCCGCCGGTGGCCGGCAGTGCGCTTGGGGCGCTTAGAGTCCTGGATGAACAGCCTGAACTGGGCCAGAAATTGCAACGGTGTGCCAAACGGTTCCGGGATAAACTCCGGGAGGCCGGTTTATCTACCGGGGATTCTGAAAGTCAAATTATACCGGTGATTGTTGGGGAAAGTGAAAGGACGCTTGAATTTTCAGAAAAGCTGGAGGAAAAAGGACTGCTGGGTGTGCCGATCCGTCCGCCGACGGTTCCGGAGGGAACAGCCCGGGTCAGGTTTTCAGTCAGTCTTGCTCATTCGGAAAAAGAAATTTACGAGGCTGCGGATAAAATCATTGAAGCTGCATTAGAGCTGGGCATTATTTAAACCGAACGGATTTGCGCCAGTCAAACAAAAATTCAAATTGGAGTGCCCGATCAGATCGGGCAATGACAGCCGTTAGAAGTTCTATTAGAGGAGGAGTTATGAAGCTACTGTTGATTGCAGGCTGGGGGTTTTCAAAGGAAATCTGGGCGCCCGTGGAGGAAAATTTGTCCGGCCGGTGGTCGATTGAGAAGGTTGATTTTTTGGATAATAATTTTGTGAAAAATGATGATTTGCCTTTTGCCCGGCAGACAAAAGGCATGATCGATCGGGTTGAACCGGATGTTGTTGCTGGCTGGTCCCTGGGAGCGATTGTTCTTCTGGAAACACTGGTAGAATTTGACCCTCCTGAGTTTTTACCAGTATTACTGTCCGGAACGGCTCGTTTTGTCCGCCGCGAGGAGGAGGGACCGCCGGGCGTTGAACCGGCCCGGCTCCGGGCCATGCGCCGGGGGATTCAAAGAGATCCGGCTCCAGTCATAGAACAGTTTTACCAACTTGTTGCCGACCCGGCGGGCGAGATTCCCGAAGAAGGGAGAATAAATAAGGTTAACCGGCCGGAGCAGCTGCTAAAGGGGCTTGGATACCTGGGGGATGTCGATCTTACGAACCGGCTGGAAGAGGTGAGGCGGGAAGTGAAACTTATCCATGGCGTCGAAGATGCGGTGATCCCCGTTTCAGCGGGACGTTTGCTGGCGAATAACCTTGAAGACAGTGAATTGATTGAAGTTGCCGGCGGTCACCTGGCCCCGGTTAAAAACTGGCAGATACTGGAGGAAATTTTAAAAACAAGAGGAGGAAAATAGATGGATTCGGATAAAATAAAAGAGAGTTTTTGTTCGGCGGCCCGGACCTACGATCGTCACAGCTCGATCCAGCAAGCGGTGGCTGAGCGTTTAATAGAGTTTATGCCTGCTGACAGAGAATTCAAGTCTATACTTGAAATTGGATGTGGCACCGGTATTTATACAGATATGCTGGTTGAAAAGTATTCCACGGCCAGGATTTGCTGTATCGATATTGCACCTGAGATGGTGAACCGGGCCCGTCAGCATTTTAAAAATGAGGATATAGAGTGGCTTGTGGGGGATGCCCGGGAAATACTCCTGGATGAAAAGGTTAGCCTGGTTACCGGCAGTTCTACTGTCCATTGGGTTCAACCCCTGGATGAGTTGTTTGGTAATATCAATCGCCAGCTTTACAACCATGGCCAGCTTGTGGTTAATGTAATGCTCCAGGGAACGCTCAAGGAACTGCATAATCTTCGCCGGCATATTGCCCCTGATAAATTTGAAACACCGGTTCTTCCCGGCCGCCGGCAGGTTTTGACCCGGCTTGAAGAAAGTGGATTTGAAGTTTTGAAATCCCGGCAGGAAGAAATAGTTCAGCAATACGCCTCTGCCCGCGATTTTTTGACTTCATTAAGTGAACAGGGGGTGACCCCCTGCTCCACAGGATCAAAAGTTCATTTTAACCGGGGAGAATTGGAAAAACTTTCCGAATTGTATGAGGAAAATCACTCGACTGAAGACGGAGTTAAAGCTTCTTACAATGTCCTGGAATTGCGAGCAGAAAAAAATGGGTAAATATTTTGTTACGGGAACGGATACGGGAATTGGAAAAACAGTTTTTACCGCCCTGGCTGTAGCAGCTTTGAACCTAAGGGGGGACAAAGCGGGAATGATGAAACCGGTGCAGACCGGCTGTTTTGAAAGGGAAAAAAAACTGGTGGCCCCGGACCTGGAGTTTGTTCAGCGTTGCTGTGGCAATAAATACGAAGATGAGATTTTAAAGTTAATGTGCCCGCTTCGTTTTCGAAAGCCTGCTTCTCCTCACCTGGCGGCGGCCGTGGAAAACAGACAAATTAATCCCGAACAAATCATTGATACTTATGGCCGGCTAACCGAAAAATTCGACGAGTTAATAGTTGAGGGCGCGGGCGGGATTATGGTTCCGATCACCGAGGATTACCTGATGCTTGATTTGATGGTTGAGCTGGATATTCCGGTTATCCTTGTCAGTCGCAGTGGCCTGGGTACTATAAATCATACCCTTCTTTCGCTGGAAGTGCTGGCGGAAAAAGGAGTGGAAATTGCCGGCGTATTTTTTAATAATCCGGATTCCGCGCAGTGGACAGCTGTCGAGAAAGACAACGCAAGAATTATAAAAAAAATCGGAAATTTGGACGTGACCGGCCGTTTACCCCATATTCCGGAACTTTGGTCAAAGGCTGAAGAACCGGGGAATATATGGGATAATTTAAAGGTTGCGGGTAAGTTGGATAAATTCCGAGAACAGATACTGGAGATTTTATAGAGTGAATTCCGAGGATTACCGACGGCTGGATCGACAGACTCTCTGGCACCCTTATAGTCATTATGACCAGATCCAGGAGGAAGAATTTCCCGTTATTCGCGGGGGCCAGGGGATCTACCTGTATGATGTTGAGGGTAATGAATACCTGGACGCGATAGCTTCCTGGTGGTGCTGTAATTTAGGTCACGGCCAGCCGCGGCTTGTAAACCGGTTAAAAGAGCAGGCTGATAAACTTCAGCACAGTATCCTTGGGAATCAGTCCCATCCGCCGGCAGTTAAACTGGCCGAAAGACTGGTAAAACTTACCGGGGGGCAGCGCCGCGTTCATTTTGGTTCGGACGGTGCTTCCGCGGTAGAAGCCGCCCTGAAGATAGCCCTTCAATACTGGTTTAACCGGGGCGAAAAGGGCAGGACGAAATTTGCTTACCTGGCCGGCGACTACCACGGGGATACTCTTGGCGCTGTAAGCGTGGGTTTTGTGCCCGGATTTCACACCCCCTACAGGCAAGCCCTGCCCGAACAGCTTTCTGCTCCCGCGCCTGATTGTGTGGACTGTCCCTATGATGAGACCCCTGAAAGCTGTGATGTTCCCTGTTTTCAGCCGATGGCTGAACTGCTGGAAAATAATAAAGAGCAACTGGCGGGGGTAATAGTCGAACCTCTCTGTCAGGCGGCAATGGGAATGAATATTTATCCTCCCCGCTACCTGCAGGCTCTGGCAAAGAAATGCAATGAAAGTGATATCTTGTTAATTGATGATGAGATTGCAATGGGGCTGGGGCGGACGGGTACAATGTGGGCCTATCAGCAGGCGGATATACGTCCGGACATCATCTGTGTGGGGAAAGGGCTGGCCGGTGGCTATTTGCCCATCAGCGCGGCAGTGGTGGATGAAGAGATATATGAAGAATTTGAAACTCCGCCCCGGGATCATACTTTTATGCACGGACATACTTTTGCCGGCAATCCGCTGGGGGCGGCAGTGGGCCTGGAAAACCTGGATATTTACCGGGAAGAGGATATTCTTCAGCGGGTCCGAAAACTGGCAGAAGTTTTAAGAGAAGAGTTTGGAGATTTGGAAGATTTGCCGGAAGTTCAAGCTGTGCGCACGCTTGGTTTGCTGGGGGTTGCTTATCTTGACGATACAGAGGGAAGGGGAAGTGAGCGGGCGGAAACGGTAAAGCAGAAGTTGCTTCGGAAAGGTATAATGCTTCGTCCCCTGGGGAATGTGCTTTATATTATGCCCCCCTATATTATTGAGGAGAACCAATTAAAAAACGTGATCAATGAAATTAAACGAACTATTGAGCAAGAGGATTTTTGATATAGATATGGGTACAAATTTATCTACAACTATTGGCATTAATTCCCGGGGATAGGGCGGAAAATTTTTACTATTTCGCCCCTTCAGGGCTTGTTTTTTAATATCGTATAAACCCAGGGCTTACGCCCTGGGCTATGTATATTTCGCCCCTTCAGGGCTAAATTACTTCTGGTTCTGTTTTTTTACTTTTTAACTTTTGAACTTTCTAACTGTTATAAGGTATGGTATAGATTTTGGGTTAAGGCCTGAAAGGCCGGCATAACAGATTTTTTACTATATTGTTTGTCGAGGCTTGTATTTTGTTAACCTTATTTTTTGGGGCTTATACTCTGAACTATATATTATTTAGAGCGGAACCGGGTCGCAGAGAAATGGTGGCAGCGACTGTTTACTAAAAACACAGGACTCTGCAAAGTCGTAAGAC
>JBNJDC010000027.1:0-10467 GCA_051744565.1 bacterium | reverse complement strand
GCTACCAGAATAATTATTCGCTCCCGCATTTCTTTAAAAAGAAAAACATGGGCGCGAAGTATTCTATTGTCCTCCAGATGAGAAGAAATTTTATTAAGTTCCCCGGTCAATTCGAGGGGCCGGCTAAGGTACTGGATATATTTTACTGCAAAAAGCAAAAATACAACGGCAGCAAGGGCAACAGAAATAGCGGTAAGCAGAGAATGATTTTCTATATTTTTAACCAAGAAAATAGAAAGGGCTGAGCGGCCGGGTAAAACAGACCGGAGACTGCGCAGGGCAAGCCAGTAAAGGCCACTCATCAAAACCGTAACCACAAAAACCCCCGTGAGGCAGGGCAATAAAGTATCCATTAGACAGCGCCGATGCAGGTCGCTATTGGTGTCAGGATTCATATAAACCGCCTCGTTCTCCTGGTTCCCAGGATAGAAATTTCAAACCATAAAATAATTCCAGGTAATTTTTCACCGTTTATTCCGGAGAACCGTTGTATTCAGGACTGTTGAACCAGATCTTCCCGGATCAAGCTTATCATTTTATTCAAAGCAAGCGCCCGGTGGCTGATCCAGTTTTTTGTTCGCGGCGGCAATTCACCAAAAGTCTTATAATCGGCCTGTTTAACCTCGAAAATTGGATCGTAGCCAAATCCCTGTTCGCCCCGGGGCTCAAAAGCTATCCGGCCCTCACAAACTCCCCTGGTGGCAAAACGCTGGCCGCTATCATCGACAAGAACCATTTCACAGACAAAACGGGCTGTTCTATCCTCTTGCGAAACTCCCTCCAACTTTTCAAGTAAATGGTTATTTTGTTCTCCACTCGAAGCATCCTCCCCGGCCCAGCGATCCGAATAAATACCGGGAGCACCATCAAGCGCATCAACCTCAAGCCCAGAATCGTCGGCCAGGGCGGGTAAATCACTTTTTTCATAACCTTCTTCAGCCTTGATCCGGGCATTTTCGAGGTAGGTCTTACCCGATTCCGGCCGCTGCAGGGTGACATTTTCATTTTCCGGGAACAGGATATCAATTCCAATTTCTGAAAATTCTTCCTTTATTTCTTTGAATTTATTTTCATTTCCGGTGGCCAGCAGGATTCTATTCACGGTAATCCTCCAGAATAGTTTTCTGCCGGGTAATCAGCTTTTCAATTCCTTTTCGAGCCAGATCGGTCATCCTATCGAACTCCTCCCCGGAAAAAAGAGCTTCTTCCCCCGACGCTTGAATTTCAGCAAATTCTCCCGAAGAAGCCATTGCAAAATTTACATCAACCTCTGCTTTGTTGTCCTCTTCGTAATTCAAATCCAGCATCAGTTCGCCGTCAACCCGGCCAACACTTACAGCGGCCAGGTAATCTTCCACCGGATCGCCATCAATACGATCGCGGCGAAGCAGATGCTGAATAGACATCACCAGGGCAATAAACCCCCCGGTAATCGCCGCCGTCCTTGTTCCCCCATCGGCCTGCAAAACATCACAATCAACCCAGATTGTCCGGGGGCCAAGTTTTTCAAGATCAACCACCGACCGGAAAGTTCGCCCGATCAACCGTTGAATTTCATGTGTTCTTCCCCCTCTTTTTCCTTTTACTACCTCCCGGATTTGCCGGTGGGGAGCCGAACGGGGTAACATGCTATACTCCGCGGTAACCCAGCCGGTTTCAGTATTTCGTAGATGGTGGGGCTGGCCCTCCTGGACGGAAGCATTACACAGCACCCGCGTCCTTCCGGTCGAAATAAGCACCGAACCCTCGGGATAAACTATAAATTCGGGTTCAATTTCCACTTCTCGCAATTCATCGTTCTCACGTTTGTCGGGGCGCATCACCAATCAACCATCCCAGTATGATATTTATTTAATTTTCTCAAGTTCAAACAGTGGAGGCATTCTTAACCTGGTACCCGCTGGCAGAAGATCCGGATTACCAATCCGGTCACTGTTAAATTCATAAAGTGCTTCCCAGTATTCATAGTCACCATAATACTGGTGGGCAAGCCGCGTTAAACTGTCCTGACTTCCCGTTATTAAAAGCAATTCATAATCAAGAGGCTGTCTCCGCACCGGATAACTCCGGCCTTTTTCCTCCCACAATTTTCCGGAGCGCCAGAGGTCCTGTTCAATTAATTTTGCCGGCTGGTTCGAAATAGAAAATTCGAACGGTTTACCGGCCAGCTTTCCAAAAGGCGGCAGTTTAATTTTTATATCTTCCGGCAAGGTTTCCATCCCCGGCAATTTATCAGCGTTTGCCCGATAGATTTCCGGGCCATAGGAAGCATCCCGATAATACTGGTGGGCAAGCCGGGAAACCGTATCAATATCTTTTACTTCTACGGTCAACTCATAATCAAGCGGATATCTCCGCACCGGATAATTTCTTAAAGCAGATAGCCAGAGAATTCCCGTCCGCTTTTTATCTTCCTCTCTTATTTGTTCATTATCCCGGGCTGTAAACTTTTTCTGACGCCGGGAAACATTTGTATCCCGTTTTTCTTTACCTTCCGAAACCGGCTGTCCCGGCCGGCCAGCATTGGTATCAGCCTCTTTGTTGTTTTCTTTCTCATCTACTTCCTGCAGCTGTTTTTGCAGCTGACGGCGAGCTTTTTCAAGCTCTATTTTTTGTTCCTCCAGCCTATCAATTTTTTCATCCCGTTCCTCAACTGCTTCCTGAAGCTCTTGCACCTTGCTTTCAGCGGACTTCAGGTTCTCCTTCAAACTGGTTACGTCTTCCTCGAGGTCGGAAATTTCCGCCTCCAGGCGCTGTCGAATCAACTCCTGGCGGTCCGCTCCGGCAGTTGGGCCGGTAAAAGACCAGAAAAAACCAACACTGAAAGTCAACAGACAAAATAATATTGTTAGTTTACGATTGAATGCCATAAATCACTCACCTCATCAGGCACTGGAGCCTGTAATGTAGTTTTTTCGCCCGTTTTCGGGTGATTAAAAGTTATTTTTTTCGCATGAAGCATCAAACGATTCGCTGATTCACCACCGTATTTCCGGTCACCAACTACGGGGTGATTAATATATTTGCTGTGGATTCTAATCTGATGTGTCCGCCCGGTGTGCGGATAAGCTTTCACTGCTGTATTTTTATTATCACTCTTCATTTTTTCGAAAACCGTGGTTGCCTGCTTCCCTTCGGGCGATGCAACCCGCAGGGTGGGATTGTTTTTATCCCGGGCCACAGGTACTTCCACCCGCAACCGTTCATCGGTCAAATCACCGGTGAGAACAGCCAGATATTGCTTCTTGACCCTTCGATTTTTAAATTCCTCCTGCATCCTTTCCAGCATTTCATTAGTGCGCGCCACCAGCAATATTCCGCTTGTTCCCCGATCCAGACGATGAATCAGCCCGGCTCGCGCCGGGGGACCAACCTCTTCCAGCCGGGGATAATGGGCAAGCAATCTATTTACAAGGGTCCCGGTAAAAATATTAGGAGCCGGATGAACAATCATTCCTGACGGTTTGTTTACCGCCAGTATATCCTGATCCTCGTAAATAATTTCCAGGGGCCCGGCTTCCGGTTCTACCTCTTTCTCACCGGCATCGTCGGGGATATTTACTTCTACCACCTGGCCGGGGCTCACCTGTTTGCTGCGGGAACCTACCGTTTTATTTTCAACTTTCACCCGCCCCTCGTCAATCCAGTTTTGCACATCAGTGCGGGAAAAATCAAGCTGATTGCTAATTAATTTATCAACCCGGCCACTGTCTTTTAAATCAATCGTTATCCTGTTATTTTTCTCAGAAATTATTACAAACTCTCCAGTCCTATTTTATCAAGTTTAATCCTTCCGGTCAGCAGCAGGGTGGACAGCCAGATAACTCCCACGGTAAGGGCAAGATCAGCAAAGTTAAATACGGGCCACCGATAGCCGAGGACCCCTATATTGATGAAATCAACCACCCCTTCGGCCAGAAAAATTCTATCGATCATATTTCCCAGCCCCCCTCCAAGCAAAAGAGCAACCGGGAAACGAATTGAATGCCAGTAAAAATTCTGAACAAACCAGATACAACCAACTGTAACAAACAGGGCAACCAGGACAAATAAAATCTGATAGCCGGGAAGAATACCCCAGGCCGCCCCCGGATTTTTAATATAGGTGAGCTTCAACAATTCCAGGGTTTCAATCACCGCTTCGTTTTGACCGCGATACATAAAAACTTCTACCAGGACTTTACTTCCCTGGTCAAAGAGAAAAACGACTCCCGCGAGGATATAAGCGGAAAGAACCCCAAAAAGCTTATCATTATAACGGACAGTTTCCATCAAACATTCACTTCCTATTCTTGATCCAGCAGAACATCATAACAGCGCCCGCAGAGGTGATCGTTTTCATATTCCTCACGAGGCTTAACATGCTCGCGGTGTCGCCAGCAACGATCACATTTTTCAAATTCCGCCGGCTCAACATCAATGCTTTTTGTTTGAGCGCCACGGATAACATTAACCTCGGCAACGATAAACCACTCGGGGAGGTATTCTTCATATTCAACCAGTAAATCCTCGGCCGCCGGCCAGAAAAGGGTTATAGAAGCCGAATCGCTGTCCTGGATTTCCTCGTGATGTTCAATTTCTCTGGCGACTTCTTCCCTGATCTTACGAAGCCGCGCAAAATCCTCGGCCAATTGCGGCTCCTCCCAGCTGGAGTGAGCACGGGGCCATTCTGCCAGGTGAACCGAATCTTCATTTTCATACTCCCAGACTTCATCCGCCGTAAACGCCAGCATCGGCGCAATCAAGCGGGTAAGAGTTCGGTAGCCGTAAAAAATTGCGGTCTGGGCACTGCGCCTCTGCAGGGAATCTTCCCCTCCGCAATAGAGACGATCTTTTACAATATCCAGGTAGAGGGAAGAAGCTTCAACAGCACAGAAATTATTAATCTCACCAATCGCCTGGTGAAACTCCCTGTCGTTGTAAGCCCGGGTTACCCGGCGGATCAAACCATACAGTTCATCCACAAACCAGCGGTCAATCGGCAGCAAATTATCCACCTCAACTGTATCTTTATCGGGAGAAAAATCAGCAAAATCCTGGAGGTTACCGAGGAAAAACTTGCAGGTGTTACGAATTCTTCGATACCGGGTCTTAATCTGTTCGAGCAACTCCTCACTCAGGGCAAGGTCTTCCTGGTAATTTTCACTGGCCACCCAGAGACGGAGGATATCCGCCCCTTCTTCGGAAACAACCTCCAGGGGAGAAATTACATTCCCCTCCGATTTACTCATTTTCTTCCCTTTATCGTCCACAACAAAACCATGGGTGATAATCTCTTCAAACGGCGGGCCACCTTCCAGGGCCATCGAAGGAATCATAGACAGTTGAAACCAGCCCCGGTGCTGGTCCGATCCTTCCAGGTAAACATCGGCCGGCCAGCTCAGATTTTCATCGTTTTTAAGAACAGCCTCGTGGCTCACGCCCGAGTCAAACCAGACATCAAGAATATCCTCCGACTTTTTAAAATTTTTGCTCCCACACTCTTCGCAGGTTAAATCCTCGGGGAGAAAATGCTCAAGATCCTGTTCGAACCAGGCATTGACTCCTTTATCTTCCACTTCTTCAATTAAGTTTTCAATGACCGTCTCCACCAGGGCCGCCTCTCCACAATCATCACAAATAAGAGCGGGAATCGGCACCCCCCAGGCTCGCTGGCGAGAAAGACACCAGTCGGGCCGATCCTCAATCATTGACTGGAACCGCTTTTTTCCCCGCGAAGGTTCCCAGCGGACCCCGTCAATAGAATCCAGTATACTGTCGCGCAACTGTTCATGATCAACGTCCATAAACCACTGCGGTGTCGACCGAAATAGCAACGGTTTTTTGCAGCGCCAACAGAAAGGATAGGAGTGTTCCAGGCTCTCCCGGTAAAAGAGAGACCCTTTATCTTGTAATTCCTCTATAATCTCCTCGTCGGCCGTCAGCACATGAACACCTTCCTGCGCTGGATATTCGTCGGTAAATTTCCCTTCGGAATCCACGGGAGAAATTATGGGTAAATTATATTCCTGTCCGACCTCATAGTCTTCCTTACCATGACCGGGGGCAATATGAACACAACCCGTCCCCTGCTCCAGGGTAACCAAGTCGGCCGTAATCACCCGGGAAGCTCGCTCCTCAAGCAGCGGATGGGAACAGGTTATATCGGCAAGTTTTTCCCCGGAAACAGTCTGAAGTATTTCCACATCGGCCGTTGACCAGCCGCGGCGATCTATCGTTGGCGCCAGCAAACGTTCGGCCATCACGTGAGTTTTTCCCTCGGGATCCACAAACTCAACGTAATCCAGCTCGGAATGAACCGCAATTGCCACATTGGCCGGAATTGTCCAGGGAGTAGTTGTCCAGATCATAAAATGGGAAGAATCCGATTTCAGAACATCATCCGGATCTTCAATTACTTCAAAATCAACATAAATAGCCGGTGAAGTGAGCGACTTGTATTCAACCTCCGCTTCAGCCAGCGCAGTTTCACAATCATAACACCAGTGGATCGGTTTTAACTGGCGGTAGATATATCCCTTGCGAACAAGCCGCAAAAAACTACGCAGGATTTCTGCTTCGTAGTCCGGACTGAGAGTAAGATACGGATCCTCCCACTCACCAAGCACGCCAAGGCGCTGAAACTGTTCTTTTTGTATATCCACATAATCAAGCGAATAATCCCGGCAGGCGTTGCGGACAGCCATCTGCCCTTCCTTTTTAAGTTCCGGCGACTCGGTGGTCACCTTGTGTTCTATCGGCAACCCGTGGCAGTCCCAGCCGGGACGATAGGGCGCATAAAATCCCTGCATTGATTTAAATTTAACAAGTATATCCTTCAAAATTTTATTTAATGCGTGCCCAATATGTATGTCCCCGTTGGCATAGGGCGGCCCGTCGTGAAGAATAAAGGTTTCCTCTCCCTCGCGCTCGGCAAGGATTTCTTCGTATAGATTTTCATCCTCCCATTCAGCCAGTCGCTCGGGTTCATTATCACTCAAACCGGCTTTCATAGAAAATTCAGTAGCCGGCAAATTTATAGTTTCGGAATAATTCATACTCTCACCTCATAAAATTATACTGTTCAGTAATTTGGCTTAATTTTTAGATAGCTTAATATTATAGTTTCTAAATGGCAATCAGTGCAGGATTTTTCGGGAAAAAAGAAGGAAAAAATAAAAAACCCTGGATGGATTAATCCATCCAGGGCGGGAATAGAGGGGATAAGGGCTATCTAAATCATGAGATAACAGCTATATAATGATATATACAATCATTTACTGACCAAGAAAAACATTGGTCATCCGCTCGGCCACGTCGTCAATAACCTCGGGCGAATCATACTCGCCACTTTCCAGGCGTCCACGTACTTCGGCCACACGATCGGCGCGAACATCCGGCGTTTCCCTGATAGCTTCCTGCACCCGGGAAACAGTTCTTGCAAGGCGAGCATTGTCGGATATATTCACCTCATCCGCACGGGCTGCACGACCGGGCTTATCAGCTCCCTCAAGGGCCTTTTGCTCAATCCCCTTGAGTTTCTGAATTATCTGTGCGCTGGTCACGCCTTCAATACTCATCGGGCAAAACCTCCTCTGTTGGTATTATCGACCCTCCCTGGTCGAAACTTTAACATTTTTTTAGGCATACCGTCTACCCTTTTTTCCCACCGGTAGTATCGACCAGTTCGGCCATCTCTGCCGCCATTGAATCAAGTTCCATTATAACTTCTTTTTCTTTTTCAAGCTGTTCTAGTAATTCACGCAACGAATTATCCAGCCATTCCGCCTGAGCTTGCATATTGTTAATCTGCTCGTTTAAACTGTCAACCCAGTTGCTGCCAGTCATCTTTCTAACTTGCTTTACTTTATTATCGACAGTATTTATTTCCCCTTTAACACCTTCCCAAATTTTCAACGGCTCGGCTGCGCGAGAGGCTTCAGCGTGCAATTCTTCAACTGTATCAACAGAATCAGTCATTTTCCGATCGATTGATTGAAGCCCCTTTTCTATTTTTTCAGCAAGCTCCTCCCATTTTTCAGTTTCCTGGCGTAAATCCTCCGCCCTTTCCGGAAGTTTTGCCGTCGGGAATTTTTGAAAAATTTCAGCCATGTTAAATATAAGTTTATTAGCTCGTCCCGTCGCTTTTCTTAAGCGCTCGGGCCCTTTTTCCCAGGGAGTCGTTACTTTTTTAGCCTCTCTCAATTCGGCAGCAGTATTTTTTAATTTTTCTTCTATCTTTTTTTGAAATTCAACAAAATGATCTAATCGTGAAATATTATCCACCTGCAGATCATCAACTTCCTCTTCGGCTACCGGGGCCACGGTATCGGCAATCCAATCCTCAAGCTCCTGCAGTCGGTTAGATACCCGGGAAACTTCTTTAAGTCTATTTTTAATCAACATAATAGCCGTCTCCAGGGGAGCCTTTTCCCTTTTTCGTGCTTTTTGCAACGTGTTGCGGGCATGATCTGATAATTTTTGCATTCGATGTCGATGTTTATTTAAGCGTGATACTTCATAATCGAAGAGACCATACAAAGTTTTAGCCTGATCTTTCAAACTAAGATCATCCTCAATTCCAAACGGCAGATCACCCACATCGGCCAATTTATCGCGCATATCCATTATATACTGGTAAAGAGTTCGGCGGGCAATTAAATAGACAGCCGCGGCAACCATTATTCCCACCCCCACTCCCAGGGCTGGTCCAATTTGCGGGGTTAATGTAATATATTCAAATTTATCGGCGGCTGCCTGCAACAAATATCCGACGACAAAACCAACTATAGCCGCCCCCATAAGCACCCTGAGCAAAAACCTTAACCCGAGCTTCCGACCAGGATTCATTAGCCTAAAATCTCCTCCTTGAGCATTTCTTTGGCCCGCCCTGGATTAGCCTGCCCCTGCGTTTTTTGCATAACCTGGCCAACCAGGTAACCAATTGCCTGTTCGGTCCCGCCCCTGATATCTTCCACCGCATCCGGATTTTCTTCAATAACCTCTGTAATTATTCCCGTCAGGGCATCCTCATCCGAAATTTGTTTCAGATCCCTCTCCTCCACAATATTAGCCGGACTGCCTCCAGTTTCTACCAGTTCTTCCAGTAACTCCGAAGCGACATTGGTGCTTATTTCATCCGCCTCAAGCAAATTGACAAGCTCGGCAAACTCCGCGGGAGTTATTTCCACATCCTCCACGTTCCAGTTGCGGTCGTTTAATTCCCGGCGCAGATCCGAAATCATAAGGTTGGCTAAAGTTTCACTGTCACAATCTTCTGCCAGGGCCTGCTCATAAAAATCAGCCATCGGACGGGTAGCTGTTAAAGTTTCAGCACTATCAGGCGGGAGATTATATTCCTCGATAAAACGCGACCGGCGAACGGACGGCATTTCCGGTATTTCTTCTTCAATCTCTTTTTTCCAATCTTCTTCAATTACAACCGGCACAAGGTCCGGATCGGGAAAATATCGGTAATCATGGGCCTCTTCTTTTGTCCGCATTGCCCTGGTTTTGGCAGCATCCTCGTCCCAGAGCCTTGTCCCCTGGACAATCTGCTTGCCGTTTTGAAGTCGTCGCCGCTGGCGGCTTGCTTCATACTCCAGGGCTTTTTTAACCCCTTTGAAACTGTTCATGTTTTTTACTTCTGTTTTTACTCCCAGACTGCCGTCGGAGTTTCTGATCGAAAGGTTTGCATCACAGCGAAGGGACCCTTCTTCCATATTACAGTCACTGACGCCGAGGTATTCCATCCGCTGTTTTAAAGTCCGCAGATATTTTTCAGCAATTTCCGGAGAATCTATATCCGGTTTGGAGACAATTTCAATCAGCGGCGTCCCCGTCCGGTTGTAATCCACGTAGGATTCATTCCCTATATTAGAATGTATTAACTTGCCGGCATCTTCTTCCAGGTGGACTCTTTCCACCCCGACCTCCTGTTTTTTACCGTTACTTTCCAGTTCCAGGACCCCCTCACCAGCCAGGGGCATATCGTACTGGCTGATCTGGTAGGCTTTAGGCAGATCCGGATAGTAATAATTTTTGCGATCAAATTTCATTCGATCGTTAATTTCACAATTTAGAGTTTTAGCGGCCATCATCCCGAACTCAACCGCCCGCCGGTTTAACACCGGCAACACTCCGGGCAACCCCATGCAAACCGGGCAGGTGTTAGCGTTGGGATCAGCTCCAAAATCCGTGCTGCAACCACAGAACAACTTCGTATTTGTTTTTAATTGGACATGAACTTCAAGACCAATCACTACATCTTTATTTGCCATAATAATCACCAATCATCCCGTTCAGACTGATTCACGTTAGTATTTTATCGCTGCCGGTGCCGGCGGGCCTTCCGAAAATTCCTCGACCTGGCGAGCAGCGCTATAGAGTGTTTCTTCCGAAAGCTGGGGCCCAATCAACTGCGTTCCTACCGGCAAACCATCGCTATCCGCACCGGATGGTACTGAAAGGGCCGGGATACCGGCCAGG
>JBNJDC010000026.1:0-10580 GCA_051744565.1 bacterium | reverse complement strand
ATATTTATTATTAGCAACCCCATATTATTTCAAAAACTGCCCTGAATGTGAATGATTATTCCACTGTATAAAATTTTAACTTCCTCCGGTTTGATCTATTATTTTCAGCGTGATTTATCGCTTGTGGTCGATTAAAATGGGTCGGAAAATGGCGTGTCGCTAAACCAGGGCGGGGAGAGCTGGCGCAGGGCTTCAAAAAGAACAACCGCAGTAGCGTTACAAACATTAAACGAACGTATTTCACCACTCATGGGCAGACATACCCGCTGCAGGTCGGGATCCCGGTGAACTTTTTCCGGCGCCCCACTGTTTTCACCGCCCATAATTATATGACTGTCAGGTTGATATTGGACTGAACTGTAGGATTGAGGGGCAAATTTAGTTACCAGAAATCTTGGTGCTTCGGTTGAAGTTTTGTATTCTTCCCAATCCTCGTAAAGTTTATAATCAACTTTATCCCAGTAATCCAATCCGGCACGTTTTAAGGCAGCATCATTGCTGAGATCAAAGGCCGGTTCCCCCACGATTATTAATTTACTACTGGTTCCCAGCGTAAGCCGGCCAATATTCCCGGTATTTGGCGGAATTTCTGGATTTAACAGGACTACTGTTAACATTTTTTATCTACCTCGGGAAAAGCTAAAATAAATATTTTCTTTTCAGTATAAAATCATGTGTGAAAAATATAATTATTTTATATGATGTTACCCGGAGGAAATATATTCTACCTAAAAAAGGTTATTTTCACAAAATGAATAGTAACAATATATTAGTTGAACTTGTTTTGGATTTTTTAAAAATAAAGCCATTACGGGCGCTGGGGCTTTATTTTTTTGGATTGGGCGGTTATCTAGCCCTTTCTGAACTTAAATTCAGTTATTCAGATGCGGCGCTCATATTTATCCTTATCATGTCCGCCCGGGGGGTCTATTCATTTACAAAAATACTTTTTCCAATCAACGGTTTATTTTCTCCTCGCCCTAAAAACTTTATTGGCCATTCGAAACGTTCCCTGGTATTAATATACTTAATTGTGTTTTCCCTTGTTTTTGTTGCTACCGCCCAGTATATCTTTGATCTATTTTTTTTGCATTTCGTTCTTCTGCTACTTATTTTAATTGCTGCGGGCATATTTGGAAATTTTGGCCTGGCCGGACCCTATCTCAAGAGTTTTTTGGCCGGACTGGCTCCAGTTGTTGGTTACCTGGTAGCCGGAGGTAATTTTACCGGAGAAATTTATCCTCTCTGGCTGGCAACAGCCCTCTGGTGGGCGGGACTGGAGATGGTTGCCATTAAAATTAAAAACTCTTTGCCGACTGATAATTTTGTGATGAAAAATAGTTCCAGGGAAAGATTGCTAAATATTTTGATAATTTTAAACTTGACAATAGCCATCCTTGGCTGGCTGGCTTTTGGTCGACTGACGAACTCAAGTATACTATATTTTAGCCTGATAATATGTTTCTTTGGCGGCAGCATCTTTATCATTGTTAATTCATTCGAAGAAAAGAACCCGGAAAACTCTCCGACAAAAGAGGCTCTTGCCCTTATGAGCACCGGTTTTTTCCTGGGAACTCTTCTGGAATTTTTAATTAAAACGTAATATTACTAATATAGTCCGGTATGTTAAACTTTATATGTAATTCAGTCCATCTTAAGCCGGTGATTATATAATAATGGCTGATAAAGTGATCAATAACCTGCAGTTGTCCGTAGCTTCCATGAACGGCGACTTCAGCGTTTCCACCAACGATTCGCTGGCGCGGGCACTTTTTAAGATGGGGCTTACCGTAAGTACCAAGCGAATTTATCCTTCCAACATCAAAGGAGCTCCCACCCGTTATTTAATTCGCATCAGCTCAAAAGGCTACCAGGGCTTGCAGGATAAACTTGATTTAGCTCTGTTGCTTTTTGAAGAAAACGCTGCGGATGAACTGTCAGATGTAAAAAATGGGGGAGTGGCTATTTACGATTCATCCACCAAAAATGGAGAAAAAATTGATGAAGCCCGGGAAAATAAAAATACAAATTCTCCGTATTTTCGCAAAGATATTATTTACTATGGAATTCCGTTTCGCCGGCTTTCCCGGGATAATTTTCAGAAATCGACAATTCAAAAAATTATGCGCAATGTTATTTACGTGGGAGCTTTGGCTGAATTACTAAATCTACAACTCAAGCCAATAAAGTCAGTCCTTGAAGAAAATTTCTGTGAAAAAGGAGATAAAATTGTTAGCTGTAACCTGGAGGCCCTGGAACTGGGGAGCGACTATGTCCGCGAACAAGTCGAAAAACGCGATCCTTACCTTATAGAGCCCCCACAAACAGATGATAACCGGCTATTTATGTCGGGGAACGACGCCACGGCCCTGGGAACAATAATGGGCGGCTGTACTTATGCAAGCTGGTATCCCATCACTCCTGCCACCTCGCACGGGGAAAACCTTGAGCGCTACAGCCAAAAGTTTCCGATTATAGTTGAACAGGGAGAAAATGAAGATTCCTGCCTGGGACGAGCCCTGGGCGCTGCCTGGGCCGGTGCCCGGGCCTCAGTTTCCAGCAGCGGTCCCGGACTCTCTAATATGGCTGAATTTATTGGTTACAGTTCCTTTGCTGAAATACCGATTGTTATTTTTGACGTCCAGCGAGTCGGGCCGGCTACCGGCAAACCGACTCATACCAAACAGGGTGATCTACGTTATTTGCTCCATGCCAGCCACGACGAATCCCCCCGCATAATCCTCACTCCGGGGAATATTGAACAGCTTTATGAATATTCAATCCTGGCTTTTAATCTGGCTGACAAATATCAAATGCCCGTAATAGTTGTTTCGGAGCTTATTCTCGGCGAATGCTACTATACAACTGATAAATTTTCTTATCCCGACCGCGAAATTGACAGGGGGAAAATGTTATCCGATGAAGAACTGGATGAACTGGAAAAGTTCCAGCGCTACAGGGACGTGGACAACGATGGAATATGTCCCCGGACAATTCCCGGCCAGGAGGCCACCTATGTTACCCGCGGAGCCTACCACGACGAAGAGGCTCAACTTTCGGAGGCGGCAAAAGACTGCCAGAAAAAAATCGAGAGGCTGTACAAAAAAATGGAAACACTGCGGCGCAGTAACGATCTACCGGAACCTGAAATTAAAGGTCCCCGGGCTGAGTGTCCGGGAATAATTGCTTTTGGATCGTCCATCTATACGGTTGAAGAAGCACAGGATAAACTGGCCCGTGAAAATATCCGGAGCGCCCTGTTCAATTTACCTTCGATTGCACCGCTTCCCCGGGAAGAGCTGGAAACTTTTATAACCAATCACCGGCCCATTTTTATCGTGGAACAGAACTATACGGCCCAATTACGTTCATTGCTTGAGGAAAAACTAAAGGTCGATAATTTAATTTCTATAAAAAAATACGATGGAAATCCAATGCAACCCAAAGACGTTATTTATAAAATCAAGGAGCACCTCTCGTGAGTAAAAGTGAACTATCTCCTGCCGATTACGACACCGGTGAAAGTGCCCGCCTGTGCCCGGGGTGCGGACACATTCACATCACTGCTGCAATTAAGAAAGCGCTTGCTGAGCTGGAAATACTTCCCGAAGAACTTAATTTAATCGCCGGGATAGGCTGCAGCGGAAAAGCGGTCGCTGAAATCAAATGCAACGGCCTGCACACCCTGCACGGATGCGCACCTCCGATGGCCATGGGCTCTCAGCTGGCCAACCCGGATCAAACCCACCTTATACTAAGCGGTGACGGAGATTCCTGGGCTATAGGAGCGGGAAAAATGATTGCTATGCTCCGGACTAATTTTGATGCCCTTCACATCTGTATGAACAACGGAACCTACGGTTTAACCCGGGGGCAACTTTCCCCCACCACCCAGCAGGAAAGTCCCACTCACTGGGGGTTAACCAGTGATATTCCCCCGGTGGACGGAATCGGATTGGCCATGCTGGGCGGAGCTACCATGGTAGCCCGGGGGTTTTCCGCCAAACGTGAGCTGCTGGTTGAACAGATAAAAGCCGGCATTCTGCACGAAGGCCTGGCTTACCTGGAAGTATTCAGTCCCTGCGTAACCTTCAACGACCATGAGGGCTCCCATCACAGCTATAAATACGCCCAGAAACATTTCACTCGCTTCCCGAAATTTTCCGTGATGGATATCGAAGCTGATTATCCCAGCGAGCAAGAAGTTGACGCCGAGCTAGAGGGGGAGGGCGAAAAACAGTTCGGGGTAAAATTTGAATACCTGGACGATATGCCCGAATACGATCCCACCGACATGAACCAGGCCCTGCAGGTATGGGAAAAATACTGGACGCAGATGGGAATTATTCCAATCGGACTTTTTTATGTAAACGAGGAACAAAAAAGCCATCATCTTCGTTATTATAACCAGGATGATCAACCGCTGGCGAAAAAAGACAGCAAACAGCTGCGACCGACTGAATCAGAATTTGAAACAATTCTTGAGCAATTCAAGTAAAGGAAGATAATTAATATGAATTTTTCTAATTCAATCCAGGGCATACAGAACGCCTTCAACCGCCAATCAGCTTCTGCCGGCCGTATCGCCGGTATAAATTCTGGAAATACCGAAGATTCCAACAACCAATCCAGTGTGGATTTAGCCGGAGAGATGGTAGGACAGATGACCAACCGGCACAGCGTGGCTCTTAATACTGAGGTTATTCGCACCCAGGACAACATGCTGGGCGAACTGCTTGATCTTCAGGCCTGACTTTCCAAAAATCTAACCATCCTTTCTTGTTTTTTTATTACACTATTATTTTTCTCGCAGTTCAGTTAAAATAAAAATAACCTGGCCAGTTGAACGTGCTCGGGAACAATATTTTTTACTATTTAACGCTGAACTGCTCGAATAGCGAACAAATATTATCATCTTTATTAAAAGCGAGTGGATACCAATGCATACCTGGGATTTGAATGAAAACGAAGCGCGCATGCTACAGGAAAGTCTGGCTGAAGATTGTATACTTGAGGGCAAACCGGACGTCGAATTGATAGGCGCCCTTGATGTTTCCATTTATCCCGACAGCAAGATTGGAATAGCTTCTGCGGTAAATTATTCCATCACCAGGCGAGATATTGTTGAAGAAGTGGTTTTGATCACAAAATTGAATTTCCCATATATTTCCGGCCTGCTGGCGTTTCGTGAGGCCCCACCGATGATTGAAGCCGCCGGCTGTTTAAAGCAGGAACCTGATTGTTATCTTATTGACGGCCATGGCTACGCTCATCCGCGGCGAATCGGGCTTGCTTCACACATTGGATTATTTTTAGATCGACCGACCATTGGTTGCGCTAAAAACATACTTGTAGGAGAATACGAAGAGCCGGGCGAAGAGGTGGGCAGCTACAGCCAGATCTGGGACGGAGAACCGGTGGGTTACGCTGTCCGCTCACTTGAAAGCGCTGATCCGATTTTTCTTTCTCCCGGTCATAAAATTGACCCCAAACACATACCAACTATTGTTGACTCTATTTTGAGTAAAAAATCAAAACTACCCGAACCTCTCCGGCTGGCCCACAACGTAGCCAAGAAAGAACGGGAAAAAATCAAAAAAATAACACAACCGTTTTTGGAGGAAGAGGCAGGTGTCTTTTTAGTTGGCGGTACTTTAAGGGATCTGCTCCTCGGTAAGAAACCTCTGGATTACGACCTTATGGTTTCAGACTTTCCGGAGGCCACGCGAGAAAAACTCGAGAATGAATTCCAGGGCCATTTTTTCACACTGGACGAAGAAAGACAGATGTACCGGCTGCCGGGTAAGGAGGTCCAGATCGACCTGACAGTTGTTGGCCCCGATGAAGTTGTGGAAGATTTAAAAAGACGTGATTTTACCATCAACAGCGTTGCGCTTGATATGGCCCGGGAAACCTGGGTTGATCCGGTCAACGGTAAAGATGACGCCCGGCAGAGAATATTAAAACCAACGGGTGAAGAAAACCTGAAAGAAGATCCCCTGCGTATCCTCAGGGCTTACCGGCTGGCCCAGCACCACCGGTTAAGTTTTGCACCGGATCTACTTGAAACAATTCAGGATAATGTAAAACTGCTCGAGGAGATCAGTAAAGAACGTATTGTGGAAGAATTATTTAAAATTTCCATCCGGCAGGATGCCGGCAAATGGTTTAAAAATATGAACCGGGACGGAGTTCTGGAGGCTGTTTCATTTTTTCGCACGGAAGGAGCAGATGACGCTTCCCGCCTGGAAAAATGGCGCCCAGTTCTTAAAAATCATTCCCTGTTCAGCAACACATCCTATCACGGAAATTATTCCCTGCTTGACGGTTTCAAAGCAACAAGAATAATCGGTCAGGATAACCTGGAAGAATGGCCTTTTCATCGGCATATAAAACAGGTAACCAGAGCCAGTTATGAAAAATTACCGGAGAATCCCTCACCGGAGGAGCTTCTTCTCTCCGATAAAAGGTTGCTGGGACGGCTGCTGGGACTGGGGTTGTGGGAAAATTGGGATAGAGACCAAATGCTCGAGGGGATTTTAAGTCTTGATTCTTATCTCCAGATTCGAGAGAAAAAAGAAAAAGAATTTGCCCGGGAACTGGAAGGGGAACCGGATATTGGCGAGAGGAAAAAAGAAAAGTTATTTGAATTCCTCCCCGAAATCTGGGATGAATATTTAGGTGGGCTCTAAATCTTAATGAATTTTATCTGCTACCTGCTATTTTCTATATTCGCCCTGGGTTTTTTTATATTGTTTCCCCTGGCTGTCCCGGCAAAATCTCTCTCTATTTCAGGGGCAGTGGCCACCGGCAGCCTCATTTTAATTCTGGTAATTATTTTCTTTCTAACCTGGCGTCAGGGCTGTTTTCCCAGCCGGTAGGGGGGATATATTTGCAATTGATAAATTTTTTAAATTATATTAATTCTTATTTCCCTTTTGAGAATTTCATAAACAGAATCCAAAAAAATTCCCTGGAATTTATGACTATCACCAGCGGTTGTTCAAATATAAAAAGATTAATGCAAAAAGTTTCTCCGCCTGGTAAAAGATGTACAATAAATCAACTCTCCAGTCTTAATCCGCGCCGCGCCGATATTCTATTGATAAGTGGCATTTTCACTCATTCGGAAGCAATCAAGTTGAAAAAATTCTATCGGAAAATCCCCCGACCCTGCCGGATTGTTGCGGCGGGGAGCTGTGCTATATCAGGGGGAATGTTCAACGGTTATAATTCTCAGCAGGGAATCGATGAACTTCTGCCGGTGGATATTTATATACCGGGCTGTCCTCCCCCGGTCTCAGCGATAAATAATGGACTGAAAAAAATACAGAAAAATATTGAAAATTACAGTTCAAAATCAATCCTTAAAAAATCCACGCCGGCCGGAAGTTAAAATATGTGTGAACCGGAAACAATTTCCAGGATCAACAATTTTATCGAAAAAAAAATATCCGGGCAGCACAGTTATATCGTTCACAGCCAATCTACCGATCACAGAATAGAAATCAACCCGATGGATCTTGTTAGAGTATGCAGGGAACTGAAAAATACGGATCCATTTTATTTTCTCCGGCTGGCCGACATCACTGCCGTTGATTTTCCGAAAAAAGACAAACGATTCCATCTTAATTATGTTCTGTATTCTTTCAAACTCAACCATCGGCTTCATTTAAAATTAACCACCGGCCGGGAAAAGGATTTACCCTCACTGGGGGGTATCTGGCCAATAGCTGAAACTCTGGAAAATGAAATTACCGCCCTTTTTGGTCTTTTCTTTTCGCAAAAATTTTCCCGGAAGAACCGTTTCTTCAAAATTAAAAACTCTATTTATCCTCTACGCAAAGATTTTCCTGCTGGTGCCCGATTCCGGGCCAATAATTGCAAATACAACTTATGAAAACAAAAAATCAAAAATACTCCGAAAATAAACTCTATTATAACCCGGACAGGGGAGAATTTACGTCCCGGGGAAATCTTTTGTTTGAAATTACACTCGGGGGCAATACCATTACGTCCTGCTGCCTGCGGGGCGGGAACAATCACCGGGGAATTGAAAAAATTTTAGAAACCAAGCGTTATAACCAGGCTTATCCCTGGCTGGTTAAATGTGATGACAGGGCGGGGGAAATTAATAATCTGGCCTTTTCACTTGCTGTTGAAACTCTCCTGGATTTGAAAATACCGGACCGGGTAAGCTGGATAAGAACAGTAATCTCGGAATTGTATCGAATTAGTTCCCATTTTAACTGGCTGAATTTTATTGCAAAAAACCTGGAAGAATATTTTACCGCCGGAAGAACTGAAAAAATAATTTGCCGGATTGAAAGTTTACTTCAAAAACTCAAAGGAAGGCGCGGTAGTTGTAATTTTATCCGGGTTGGGGGATTAAGAGAAAATATTTCGTCAAATTTTCTTTCGGACTGCAGTCACCTGATAAAATACTGTGATAAGCAACTTAATCCAATCAAAAAGGATTTTTTGAACAGTGACATTTTTACCGCCCGAAGCCGCAGCCTGGGCGAAATTTCGCTTGAAAAAGCTCTTGACCTGGGAATCACGGGACCGGCCCTGAGGGCCTGTGGAGTTGAACATGACATGCGAAAAACAGATCCCTACTGCAGCTATGAAGAGCTTGAATTTGCTGTTCCCGTTGGCGAAAATGGAGACGTCCATGACCGCTGTTTAATCCGGTTTGAAGAAATTAATCAGAGTCTAAATATTATGAAACAATCACTCCAGGAAATCTCTCCGGCAGGAGCCTGGCAGGAAAATTCGGGAAAAATAAATATCCCGTCGAAAGAAAAATCAAACTCCTCGACGGAAGCTTTGATTCATCATTATAAGCTCTGCCGGGAAGGATTTAAAATTCCGGCAGGCGAAATTTATCAACCGGTAGAATCTCCGCGGGGAGAACTGGCTTTTTTTATAGTTGCCGGCGGGGACAATAAACCACACCGCCTCCATATTCGTCCACCATCTCTAGCCGCCACCCGGGGAGCAATTGAATTAATCCCGGGAAATACACCGGAGGACGCAGCTCTTATAGTCGATAGTTTTGATATTAACAGCGGGGAGGTTAACCGCTAATATAATCTAATGCTTACTCAAATTCAGATTCAGAAAATTATATCTCGAATTCAAAAGCTGGAAAATCCGGGGGCTGGCCTACTTGATGCTCTGCATATCCTCCAGGAAAACGACAACTTAATCGAACAGGATGAAATCAATTACCTGGCCCGGATCCTGGACATTCATCCGGAAAAAATCCGGGGAATAATAAGTTTTTATGATTGCTTCAATATACGCAATGAAGGGCGATATATTCTCAAGGTATGCCGGGGAGTTTGCTGTTCACTGGCCAAACCGCCAGAAATTATTGAACACATAAAGAAAAGATTGAATATTGAAGAGGGAGAAACCACTGCGGATGGATTGTTTACACTCCGGACTGCCGGGTGTCTCGGTCACTGTGCCCAACCTCCCGTTCTCCAGGTGAACAACGGCAAATGTTATACAAATTTAAATCTCGAAAAAACAAGCAAACTACTGAAAAAGCTACGCGAACAGGCTGAGAACTATTCATGATTTTTAATTCAAATCAACTGGACACTCCACCGGTAAAACCGCGCTTGCTGGCCGGTATATTTGAAGAAAAAAATTATACCCTGGAAAGTTATACTTCCGGAGGCGGCTATGAAACAGCTCAACAATATATAAACGGCAGCATTTATCCGCAGGATATCCGGGAAAAAATAAACAAAACAGGACTTAGGGAACGAGGCGGAATGAATAAAAAACAGGAGGTTAAATGGACTGAAGAGAATTGCGGGGGGTATCTTGTCGGGGCTGGATTAGAATTTGAACCGGGGGGCATTAAGGGTAGGATCTTAATGGAAGAAAACCCCCACCTTTTTTTGGAAGGCATGATACTGGCTGCCTATGCCCTGAAAACAAAAAAGTGTTATATATACATCCAGCCCGCCTATAATAAAGCCTACCGGCGGCTGGAAAAAGCAATCAAAGCGGCTCGAGAAGCCGGATACCTGGGCGAGGAAATCTTTGCCTCCAACGTGGATTGTTCGATCAAACTTATCCGGGGAACAAATGCCCACATATGTCGGAATCAGGGAGCACTTTTAAACAGCATCCAGGGGGAAAGGCCCCAACCAGATCCTACCTTTTCAGATCAACCAGAAAAACTGTTTAACCTTCCGGCTGTTATACATGATATTGAAACTTTCGCAATGTTTCCTATTATCCTGGAAAAAGACGGGGGTTGGCTTGATCAATGGGGAACGGAAAAAAATCCAGGTTTTCGCCTGTTTACAGTCCTGGGAGCAGTTAACCGGCCAGGTATTTTTGAAGCACCGACGGATATCGACGCCAAAAAATTAATCGATGAATACTGCAACGGTCTGTCAACCTCCGGTTTGAAGGCTCTTTTACCGGGAGGAATTAGTTACCCCCGACCCGTAAGTCAAATCGATAATGCCCCCACGGATTCAGCGGAAGCAGGCAATATTCTTGTGGTTGGAAATAACAGCTGCATGGTCCGCCTGGCCCGCGATTGTGCAAAA
>JBNJDC010000025.1:0-10809 GCA_051744565.1 bacterium | reverse complement strand
ATGCAGTTTCTCATCAGCCTGAATTTTGGAAGAGATAACTATAGGCTCGGAAGGGATCGGCTGCGTGCGGGCCAGAACCGGCAGTTGCTGGTCGGCTTGTGCGGAATCATCAAAAATTTCCATCCGGGCGCCCTCATAAGTAGCCCCGGCGGCAAATTGTTGCTTGTTTACCATTTCCACGACCCGGTCGTGACCGCCGACAAAAGAAATGCGGCCGAGATCTTTTTCGGGGCTAAGGTCAAAATTACGGATCATGTGTCCGCGGGGGAAAAGATAACCGGATGTTGAGTTGGGATCAACAAAAGCCATGGTTCGGCCCCGCAGATCGGGAATTGATTTGATCCCACTTTGGGCATGGGTGAAGATTATAGCCCGGTAGGAAGGACTGCCATAACGAACAGGACGGACCAGGGGAGAGTAATCGGTACGTTCAGCAGCCTGGACGTAGGCCAGGGGGCCAAGTACGGCCATATCAAATTTTTGATTTTCCATTTCCTTAATAATATCTTTGTAAGAGGCTGCAAAGCGAAATTGAACTTCCATATTCAGATGCTTCGTTAAATATTGTTTAAATTTTTCCCGTCGTCGAAGCATTTCAACGATTGAATGGGAGGGCACCTCGCCAATGGTAAATATTCTATCCGTGCGCGGCTTCAGCCGGGAAAAATCAAAACGCTGGTCAGGTATTTCATTGCCACAACCGGCAGTAAAGATGAGTAATAAGATTAATCCGGCTGCCATAATACCAGTTATTTTTTTCATCAGAAGGTTTCAACCTCTTTGAGTAATCAGCTGGTAGATATAAACTAAGTTTAAGCTTTAACCGGTTTATAACGACTTTAGTATTAAATATAATACAAAACAACTAAATGATTTTAGCTGAAATGAGAAGTAAGTCAAAGAAAATTAGTGGTGAATAGGAAGAAGGTTGGCAAAAACGATTAAAAAAGGCATATTATAAGGTTAATGTTTGTTTTTAATTGAGGTAAATTTTTTTTGCAAATGATTATTTTTTTATCCGAATATTGGGTGAAGAGAAGTGAATAAAAAAGCCAGTGGCCAGAAGACAATTCCCATACACATGTGCGAGACCGGGGATGTCCTGGCCCGTGATGTTCACAATCCAAGCGGCCAGAAGGTTGTCTCAAAAGATAAAGAATTGACAGCCAAAATTATCAAACGTCTTTCCGGAGCCGGGGTGCGCCGGGTAGCAGTATATTCAGATGAAATTGAAGAACCCGAAACATTCGAAAAAAAACAGGAAAAAAAACAACCGGAACATGAGGTGAAAGAAACGGATGAGGGGTTGCTGGTCTCAGGAGATTTATCCGATGAATTCAGTGGCGATCAAAATGTGATCCTCGAGGGTGATTTGCTGGAGGGGGCACGGTTAACTGCTGACGGGGACGTGCGCATAAAAGGGGAAGTTAGTGGCGGGAAAATTATATCCCGCGGGGGGAAAATAAGTATAAACGGCGCCCTGACGGGCAGTAATATAGAATTGATTACCGATAAACTGGTGGACGTGGCGTCGGTGGAGGAAGCGGAGGTCAGCGTGGAGGGTAATTTACTGGTTCACGGGGAAGTAACCGAGGCCGATATAGATTGTGTGGGTGATATGATTGTTCACCAGAAACAAGGTAAAGCCCAGCTTGCCGATTCCAACATCAGGGTGGAGGGAAAATTGTTTGCCGACGAGGTAGAAAATACTTCTTCAGCGGACACCCGGTTAGTTTTTGAGGATCCAAAAAAGAAGGCGCTTAAGCAGGAAAAAAGCAAGCTGGTCGGTAAAGTTGAGGAACTGGAGCAGGAGTATGCAAAGTTACAGAAAATAGTGGAAACGGTCCGCCAGCTTGGAAATAAAGTAAAACAACTTTCTCCGGAAAAAAAGAAAAAATTAAAAAAACATACCCGGCGTTTCGGCCAGATTAAAAATGAGCTTTCTAAATCGGAAGAAAATATTGAAAAAACCGAGCAAAAACTGGAAGAACTCCAAAAAGAAAGACGCTATTTTATGAAAGTTTTAAACACGTTGCGCAAAGATACGGAAATTACTATGGATAACACAATGATTAAAGTGGACGAGGACGAGTGGGATGTAAAACTTTACAAGAAAAGCATGATAGTTATCCAGGATGCAGAAGACGATTCGGACAATGTCTCCGAATGGCTCAAGGATAATTAACCACCTTTTTTAACCCCTATAGTAAAAATCCCCAAATCCGTTTTGTGCTTCGAAATAGGGGTTAATTCTATATTTACTCCTTTCCTTCCCGCGTATTTTTAACCATTATTATCTGAATAAACGTAACTTATTTTAATAAAACTATAATCTTTATATTAAATTTACAATACGTGAATTTTTTTACAGTCATTAACAGAAGCGAAGAATATTAACGGAACAGAAAAAATAAAGGTGAAAGAGAACTGTGTTGAGACTTATTAACATTTTATCCACAGGTTGTCCGGGGCGGCAGTTAAAAATAATCCACATTTTATCCACAACCGGCCGGTGATTGTTCACAATAGGGGTCTCCTTCTGTTTTTGACAGAAAGGTTGGGATTGGATAGAGTTATTGTTAAAACAATCTTCATGAGAGGTTTAGAAAAATGAAACTTGGGATTGTAGTTAACCCGCAGAAAAAGGAAGTTTTTCCGGACGTAAGAAAATTGCTGCAGTGGTTGCAAGAGCAAGGCAGCAGTATATGTTATGAAGAAAATTCCCCCCTGGCCGGCGAGAAAGACTCACAGCTAACCATCCGGGAGATGGTTGAAGAATGCGAAATTATTGTAGTTTTTGGTGGCGATGGCACCCTTCTGCACGTCTCTAATCGGCTGGCGGGCGACGAAATTCCTCTGCTGGGGGTGAATGCAGGTCGCCTTGGATTTTTGACGGAAACCACGCTTGAAGGAGCCCGCGAAACTTTCCGGGATGTCCTGGAGGGTAAATATCGCGTGCAGGAGCGAATGATGCTGAAGGGGGAAGTGGAGAATCTTGTTTCGGAGCCCCTGTATGCCCTGAATGATCTTGTCCTCAGCCGGGCCCGGCATGGCCGGGTAATCCAGGTTTCAGTTCGTATTGACGGAGATTTTGTTTCTAATTTTATCTGTGACGGGTTGATAGTAAGCACGCCCACCGGTTCTACTGCCTATAACCTTTCAGCAAGTGGGCCGATAGTTCATCCCGGGGTGGAGAATATTGTTATTAATCCCATCTGTCCCCATACCCTGACCAATAGGCCTCTAATTGTACCGGCCGCCAGTGAGATTTCCCTGCGCGTGGAAGCTGAAGAGGAGTGTATTTTAACGGCGGACGGCCAGGAAAAAATCACTAATTTACACCGGGGAAATCAGGCTGTGATAACCAGAGCTTCTTTTTCAACCAGGTTAATTGTACCCCGTAATTTAAATTTTTATGAAATTTTACGGACAAAACTGCAATGGAGCGGTGAAACCCCGGAAACCGGCTGAGGTTTAATTTTTTTCTTGGAGTAATCTTCAGTTAGTTGATAAAATAATTATGTCGTTAGAAAACAACAGTGGGAGTGAATATTATTGACTACTCAGGTTGATTCGGGGCTTACGGATAAAATTACCGAGCTGGCAATTGAAAATCCACGTTATCCGCGGGAAGCCTATCTATTTGTGTTTAACTGTTTTCACTGGGCTCGCCAGCACCTCGAACGTCCTCGACACTTGAGCGGGCAGGAATTTTCCCATTATCTTGTGGCTTTTGCCCGGGAAAGTTTTGGTCCGCTGGCCCACCAGGTTTTTAGCGAATGGGGAATATTTGATACCCGGGATTTTGGAGAAATAGTTTACACTCTGATTGAAGCGGGTTTGATGAATAAAACGGAAGAGGACAGTATCGAAGATTTTGACGATGTAATGGACCTGGAAGCTGCCCTTAACGATCCCGAATACGAGCTGCATTTGCCCCGGTAGCCAGCAGGTCGGTTAAAATAATCCAGTAGATCGGAAAGTGTCTATGTCTGTAGTTTATAAAAAATTTAAAGCTGACCGGGTTATTTACAATTCTCTGTTGCAAAATTCACGTTTTTCACAACCAGAAGAAGATCCCCCGGAACTGTACTGGGTTTTTGAGTCGGGCGCTAAAAATTATCTTCTCTGGCAGCCGAAAAATGAACTCCCGGTGGAATTTGAAGCTGCCACCCGTTCGACCGCGGAGGAGCCCCGGTGGAAGCTGACCATTCAGCTCTGGCAACGTTACCGACAAATTTCTCCCCTGGAAAAAGCCTTTATCCTGAAGCATATAACTGAATCATTCGCGGATAAGAATCAACAGAACAAAGTAGCCGAATGTCTTTCCATTCCCCGTTCGGATGAGTGGCTGGATTGCTACCGAAGGTTGACTGAACTGGATTCATCCCTGCAAGAAGAAATACATGACGGTAAAATATCCCCGAAAGTGTTTCGGTATTTATTTCAGTTGCCCAGGACAATATACGAACCGCTGTTAAAAGATCTGGAAGAAGAAAAAATTAGTTTCACTCTCCAGCAGTCCCGGCAGCTGGCGGAGGCTTTCAGAAGAATAACAAAACGTTCTGAAAACAGGTGGGCTGAGATACGCAAACAGGCTTATGATTTTTCCAATCAGCGCCGCCAGCGAGCGGAAAAATTGCTAGAACTGGTCAGAAAGTGGGCCTATCCCCGGCTAACCGGAAAAATTGCTGAGTTTGAAGAAGAAAAAAATAGGCTTAATTTGTGGTCGGGGCTTGCCGTTGATCCCCCGGATAATTTTGAAGGAGACAGCCTTGAATTTAATTTTTCCTGTGGAGATGAAGGGACGCTTGAAAGAGCTGTTAATTCCCTGGAAAAGTGTCGGAGTCTGCTGAAATTCGTTTGAATAACGAAAATTTTAGTTCTGTCCTGGAGCGTCTGATTTACTCTCCCCGGGTCCGGGACAGTTTTCCCCGGCTGGATGATATTTTACAAAGAGCCCGTTGTGCCGGCTTGTCAGTTGAATCGCGGGATAGCTTACCAACCTTCGAAAGTTTCCAAAAAGACAAAGGGAGTTTATATATTCATGGAAAAAAGAAGAGTCTTTTAAAAAACTGGCGCTCTCATCCCCGGCTGGTCGGGAACGATGAATGGTGCTTGATCCCCCTCCAGGGATGTCCTATGGATTGTTGTTACTGTTACCTTCAGGATTATCTGCAGCGGCCCCTGGTTCAGCTCTGGCCGGGCTGGGAGGAACTCAGTCGACAAATAGAAAGTAAGATTGGTTCCACGGATTCTTCGCTTAATTTTTCCCTCGGGGAGTTCAGTGACGGTTTATTTCTTGAGCCTTTGCTTGAGTTTTTACCCGCTGTCTGGGAAGTTTTTCGAAATACCCGGGCCACCCTGGAGGTTAGAACAAAATCTCACCAGGTGGAACCTGTCCTGGAAAACCTCGAGCCACATGAACAGGGAATATTTTGCTGGACTTTAACGCCGCCGGGTCTGGCCCGAAAAGTAGAGCTGTTTTCCGCCCCACCGGAAAAGAGACTGGGAGCTTTAAAAAAAGTCCTGGAAGCTGGTTTTCGGGCTGCGGTCCGGTTTGATCCCATTTTTCTAAAGGATAACTGGCTGGAAGCCTACCGGAGGTTGATCCGGGAAATGAAAAATTATTTTCCCCCGGATAAACTTGAGTACATTATGCTGGGAACTTTTCGCTTTCCCGCCGGTTTTGATCGAGTAATGCAGCAGCGTTTCCCGGGAGTAAAATATTTACGGGATGAAATGGTTCGTTGTCCCGACGGTAAATACCGTTATTTTCGTGAGCGAAGGGTTAAAGCCTACCGGCAGTTGGTAGAGCTTTTTGATGAAAGCGCTCCGGAAATAAGACTGTGCATGGAATTTCCTTATATCTGGGAGGAAACGGGGCTGTGAAGGCAGTTGCTGGTTGCGAGTTTTTAAAAACATTCTTTTTTAATGGTACCTGTATTCTTTTTGACTTTCAGACTTTATAATATTTTTTTGTTCAGACTTGTATAATTTCGTTAATAGATAAAAATGGTGGAAACTGGGGGAGTTATGTATTATTATTTTAAATAGACAGCCATTGTTCAGAGTTCAGATATAGTAGCCAATGAACCAGTAATTGTAGTTCAGGGAGGCCAGCAGACGTGCTTTATCCCGGATTTTTCATTTCATTTTACCCTGCCATAAATTTTAATTCTACTTTTAAAATAGAATATTGTAGTTTTGAGAGGGGGATATTTTCGTGAAAGCTACGTGGTATGGACATGCGTTTTTTAAAATTGAAAATAACGGACAAAAAATATTTATTGATCCTTTTATGGAAGGCAATCCAGCCTGTCCCCTGGAGCTGGAAGGAATCGAGGGAGCTGATTTTGTGCTGGTAACCCACGGCCACGAGGATCACTACGGGGTAGCTATTGACATCTGCCGAAAGACCGGGGCTACTTTAGTTGCAAACCATGAGATTGTCACTGACGCCCGGGACCGGGGAATTGAAAACGTTGAACCAATGAATATCGGTGGTTCAATTACAGCCGGGGGCTTAAAATTTCAGATGACCGAAGCCCGACATTCTTCTGGAGAGGGGCTGGGTCACCAGGCGGGATTTGTAATCCAGGGAAGCGGGGGGACAGTTTATCATGCGGGAGATACGGGCTTGTTTTCCGATATGAAATTAATTGGTGAAATATTTGAACCCAACCTGGCTCTGCTGCCGATAGGAGATCGGTTTACCATGGGACCGGAAATGGCAGCCCGGGCAGTCGAATATATCGGCGCTCCTGTGGTAATTCCCATGCACTACAATACTTTTGACCCCATAGAACAGTCCCCGGAAGAATTCCGTGAACTTGTTGGAGAAAGTGCGGAAGTGGTGGTTCTTGCCCCCGGGCAGAGCCACCGTGTTTTAACGGAGGAAATATGAGTCATAAATGGGCAGTAGCGCAGACGGCCAGCGGTAATAATTTAGAAGAAAACCTGGCAACGGCGGAAAAATTTATCCACGAGGCGGCCCGGGAAGGCTGTGAATTAATAGCTTTCCCCGAGCATTTTTTATACCGGGATACCTCGGCCAATATTTTTGAAGATCCCTGGACTTTGACCTCTCCTCCCGTTAAAAAATTAACATCTGTCGCGCGTTCGGCTTCCATCGGAGTTCTGGCCGGTAGTGTTCCCCTGGTTGATCCCGATGATGAAAATAGGGCTTATAACACCTGTCTCTACATCGATTCCTCGGGGACTATTGCTGGACAGTATCGTAAGATACATCTGTTCAGTTTACAGATGGGCCAGGAACTCAGTGTGAATGAAGCCGAGCACATGGAAAGGGGAGACCAGGTAGTTGATTTGCCTGTTTGCGGTGTGCATTGTGGCCTGGCAATTTGTTATGATCTGAGGTTCCCTGAAATTTTTAGAATTCTGGCGGAGAAAAGAGTCCAGGCGATATTCATTCCCTCATGTTTTACTTTTCAAACCGGACAGGCTCACTGGGAACCACTTCTGCGAGCCAGGGCGATAGAGAACCAGTGTTATGTTATTGCTCCCAACCAGCGGGGAGTTAACCCGGGAAACAACGTTAGAGCCTACGGTCGCAGCATGGTGGTAGATCCCTGGGGAGAAGTTGTTGCCCGAGCTTCCGATCGGGAAGAGTGGTTTGATTTTCATTTGAAGCCTGAATACATACGCCGGGTACGCAAAAACCTGCCGGCTTTAAATCATATAGAATTAAGAGGTGAATAAGGGGTATGTATGAAGATTTTTATGGTTTTGAAGAGGAACCGTTTAACGTAACTCCCGATCCGGAGTTTATATATTACAGCGACCAGCACAAAGAAGCGCTCGCTCACATGCTCTATGGTGTCCGGGAACGAAAAGGGTTTATCCTGGTCACTGGCCGGGTGGGGTCGGGTAAAACCACTTTATGCCGGGCGTTTTTGCAAGAACTGGACGATTCGACGAGCACGGCCCTTATTTTAAATTCTGCCATGGAAGCACGGGATTTGCTGGAAACTATTGTTGATGACCTGGGCCTGGAAGTGCCGGAGGAGGCCAGCCGGAAACAGCTTGTTGATCGGCTTAACAGTTTTGTTCTCCAGGAATACAGGGCAGGAAGAAATGTCTGTGTAATAATTGATGAAGCCCAGAATTTATCCGTTGAAGCACTGGAAAATTTGCGTTTATTATCCAACCTGGAAACTGATAAAGAAAAATTACTGCAGATGGTTCTTGTCGGTCAACCTGAACTGGACAATCTGCTTAACAAGTCCGAGCTGCGCCAGTTGAGACAGAGAATAACGGTGCGCAGTTATCTGACAAACCTTAACCGGGAGGAAACTGAAAAATACGTTCTGCACCGGATGAACAGGGCTAAACCAGAGCGTTCTATAAAAATTAGTGATAGGGTATTCCCGGCCCTGTATGAGGCCACGGATGGCAATCCCCGCTCTGTGAATATTGTTATGGATCGAATGTTAATGGCGGCATTTGTGGAGGAGTCTTATGTGCTTACCCTTGAACATTTGAAAGGAGCACTTGCGGAGCTGGAGGAGGAGAAAAAAGACGAAGGAGAAACCCCCCGGATAAAAAATTATAAAAAAATAGCATCCCAGGTGGATAAGCGGACCTGGATGATATATGCGGGGGCGGCCGCCGTAGTTACAATCTTTCTCGGACTTGCTGTTGCCTGGTTGGCCAGTCCCATGGTTAGTCCGATGATAAGTTCGGAAATTAGCGGACAGCTTGCTGAGGAGAGCATACAGCAGGAAACAGCGGATAAAGTTAACAAAAATGGGGATGAAGAAAACATCGGGGCCGACACTCCGTCTTTTCTCTCGTCACCGCCACCTGAAAATAAATTAGGTGTTGAAACGGTTAAACAAGTTCCGGAGGATAATCGATTAATTTTACTGGCAATTGCTCGTTATATAAGTTCCCTGGAGGTTGCCGATAATGTCAAAAAAGTGGAAGGTTCCCCCGGTAATTATGATTTTTCCGTAAGGGAGCAGGACCTGTTCGAAGGAGTCCTGCCCGGCAAGCTTGTTGATTTTGAAGATACTCTGGCTGAAATAACCGGTTTTTCTTTTCCCTCGTTTTTACTTCGGGAACAATCAGGAGTTGAGCGATACGCGATTTACTTTCCCCGGCAAGATATCTTCTGGGACCCGGTTAGTGGCTGGGAGCAATCGCTGTCCGGATACAGCGGGCAGGCTAAATTATGGGTGGTAAGCAAACTTGATTTGTCTGATTCTTATACAACCGGAACCACCGGAGATACTGCGGTTAAACTGCAGCAGCTGTTGAACAGGGCCGGTAGTTACGATATTCCCCTTCATTACCGCCATTATGGGCCCATGACGAAGGATAAGGTCCAGGATTTCCAGGAAAAAGTCGGAATAAACGCCGATGGTACTGTAGATTTAAAAACTCATCTTCATCTGCTGGACAGGGCAGACAGGGGAAAACCACAACTGCAACCGGATCAGGTGGAAAAATTTATAGAAAAAGTGAGAAATAACAATGTCGCTGATTAAGAGAGCGCTGGATAAAGCGGAAGAGGAAGAAAAACAGGACAATACCTCCGACGACCGGGCCGGTGAACAGGGGAGAAAATTTGAAGGAATAACAGGATTGGAAATTTTGCTGGGGGCGATTATAGTCCTGAGTTCAGCTTTCATCGGCGGACAGATAATTTTGCTTATTCTGTGGTATACTGGTTGAAATATAGAAAAAAATTGCCGGTTTTATTGCATGTGAACGGGACGATTTCCTTGTAAAATAGTCAACTCTCGCTATCATTATCAGGTCTGAATTAGAGAACCCCTTATTATTTAGAACACCGGGAGTATTGAAGTAATGAATACGCAATGTTTTGAGCCGGAAGTTGAAAAAATGGAGAGGGAGGAGCTAGAAGCGCTTCAGACCCGGAGATTGCAGGAGGTTTTGCAAAGAGTTTACGAAAATGTACCCCTGTATAAGAAAAAATTTGATCAACAGGGGATAAGTCCGGATTCAATCGAGTCGATTGATGAGATTTCAAAGTTACCGTTTACGGTAAAGGAGGATTTCCGGGACAACTATCCTTTCGGGATGTTTGCCCGGCCGATGGATGAAATAATTAGAGTTCATGCTTCTTCCGGAACCACGGGTCAACCCACGGTTGTGGGTTATACCGAAGAAGATATCGACCTGTGGGCCAGAAGCTGTGCCCGTACTTATGCCTGTGGCGGGGGGGACTCTTCCGATGTTATCCAGGTGGCCTACGGCTACGGTCTTTTCACCGGGGGCCTGGGGATGCATTACGGCGGAGAAGAGCTGGGAGCCACTGTAATACCGATGTCCAGCGGTAACACAAAGAAACAGCTTCGTTTGATGCAAGATTTTGGTTCCACTCTTATTTGCTGTACTCCCACTTATGCCCTCGAACTGGCGGAAAAAGCCCGGGAGATGAATGTTGATATTCGTTCACTTCCTCTGCGGGTGGGATTTTTAGGAGCTGAACCGTGGTCCGACAGCATGCGGGAAGAAATTGAGGAACGCCTGGGTATCACCGCCCTGGATATTTATGGGCTGAGTGAAGTGATTGGTCCCGGTGTGGCTGCCGAATGTCTTGCTCACGACGGTCTGCATGTTTTTGAAGATTTGTTCTATCCGGAAGTTGTGGATCCCGAGACGGGGGAAGTTCTGCCCGACGGGGAACGGGGGGAACTGGTGATAACCTGCTTTACCAAGCAGGCTCTGCCCCTGATACGCTATCGAACCCGGGATATTACTTCTATTACCCGGGAAAAATGTGAATGCGGCCGAACTCTCGCCCGGATGGAAAGAGTT
>JBNJDC010000024.1:0-10977 GCA_051744565.1 bacterium | reverse complement strand
CGGGGGCCACTTTTAGCCCGGAGGGCGGCGTTGTATTCCAACCGATCCTCGTCTTTGTTCTGACCGTAGTAATGGTAACCAGCATTGAGAAGCCAGCGCCATTTTTTATTGAAATCATTATCGATCGTAAAGAAGAGCCGGGCGTCCAATTCATCGGAGGCATTTACCAGCTCATCCTCGTCCCCGGAGGGAAAAATCAACTCGAAACCGCCACTGGTCCGGGGAATACCTTCCCCCTGTTCTGTAAATAAAAATTTCTGATAAAGTCCCGCATCTCCAATACCATTGTTTCCGTCTTCATAGAAATGAACCGGTATATTAATTCCCATTTCAAAATTTCTCAGGACCCCATAGGTTAACTGGTATTTTAAACTTGTCCGTTCAAAAGAATTATTTTCAGTTCCGGAAAATTTCTGATAGCGATGAAGCATTTCCATATTTTGCATCTTCACAAACCTGCTATCATCAAAATTAATCGCATCCCGAAATTTAGCCTCAGCGGGAAAAATTAATAATACAGAAAATAATAGTGTAAATATTAAACCAAAAAATCTTTTATGCATCCGCAACAGCCTCCCTGAAAAGCCTTTCATTGTTCTGAAGAATTTTATCCGGTTGAGAATGGCCCGCCCCGCGAACTATAAGTTCAGCTTCCTCTGTTGTAATAAGATCAGCCGGCCCGTGGGCATCGGAGTGAACCACCAACCGGGAAGAATCTTCCCCGGCCAGGCGCAAGATGTGTCCGTTAGTTCGCGCATGACCACCACGAGCTGTTAATTCCAGGTAAACTTCATTTTCTTCAGCCAGGTCCACTATTTCTTTATTCAGCAGTCCGGGATGGGCCAAAAAATCAACTTCGATGCTTTTGACCGCCTTCCGATTGGTGCCCCCGGCCACCGGTTCCACCGTTGTTTCCCCGTGAACCCCAATTATTTGCGCTCCCAGTTTCCGGGCTTTCTTAGCCAGATGATCAATAGATTCCGGGGGCACGTGGGTTAATTCACAGCCCACCGCCACCTCTATTTTCACCCGGTCTTTAAGTTCTTCTATTCCCCTTAGCTGGTTTTCAAGAGTATGCTCCATGGTGGTAGAATCAACATGATCGGTAATTACTATCCCCTCCAGGCCCTTTTCCTCCGCCCGGCGTATTAATTCCGCCGGCCCCAGGACCCCGTCCGAAAAGAAAGTATGCGTATGACAGTCATACATAGTAATTTTCTCCTCCAGCCCCCACGTTCAAATTTTCCAACTGTTTTACCGGGTTTAACAATTTCCAACTTTCAAACTTTCCAACTTTTTAACCTTCCAACTGACTTAATGCGCCCGGGAGGATTTGAACCTCCGACGCGCGGCTTAGGAGGCCACTGCTCTATCCGGGCTGAGCTACGGGCGCTCCCGGATGCTTATTGTACTCGGGAACGGAAAATTTGGAAAGGATAAAATGCAGGCCCGGCTTATTCTCCGCTGTAAGCCTCGCGAAGAATTTCAGCAACCTCCGGCCGGCTGAACTCCTCGGGCAGTGATTCGCCGTTCCTCAGTTTTTCCCGAACTTTTGTTCCACTCAGATATACCTGATGTTCAGCACCGTGGGGGCAAGTTTTCTGACTGGCTATATTACCGCAGACGTTACACCAGAAAGCATAATCAAAAAACAGCGGCTGGATACCAATTTCCCCGTCCTCAAATTCATCAAAAATTTCCTGAGCTTCATACGTCCCGTAATAATCGCCAACACCGGCATGATCACGGCCAACAATAAAATGTGTGCACCCGTAGTTTTTCCGAATCAGGGCGTGTAAAATTGCTTCCCGGGGGCCGGCGTAATTCATCTTGGCAGGCATTACAGAAAGTAAAACCCGATCGAGCGGGAAATAATTGTCAATTACGGTTTCATAACAATCCATCCGCACTTCTGCCGGAACATCACCGCTTTTGGTTGCTCCAACAAGAGGATGGATTAAAAGTCCATCCACAATTTCCAGGGCACACTTTACAAGATACTCATGAGCCCTGTGAATGGGATTCCGGGTTTGAAAGCCAACTACCCTGTCCCAATCCTGTTCGATAAAATACTGGCGGGTTTCCGCCGGCTTCAGACGGTAATCTTCAAAAGGAAGTGTTTCCGGCAACCGGAGAACATCTACTCTTCCTCCCAGGCAGACATCGCCCATCCGGTAAGTTTGCTCAACACCGGGGTGTTCCCGGTCAGTAGTGCCAAATACCGCTTCGCAACGTTTTTCGGGATCAATTTCAAATTTTTCGTCAAGCTGAAGAACAGCCAGGAATTCGCCCTCCTGGCCGATCAGAGCAATGGGGCCCGAATCGGGAAGTGAATTGGCCTTTTCCGTGGACACTGAGAGTGTAACGGGAATCGGCCAGACGGTACCATCAGCAAGAGTAGTCTGCTGAACAATACTTTCATGATCTTCTGAACCCATAAATCCTTCCAGTGGACTGTAGGCTCCAATTGCAATCATCTCCAGGTCTGATTCCTGGCGGTTATCAAGATTTATCCGGGGCAGTTCCTCCAGTTTCTGTTTCCATTTTTCGGCTTCCTGCGCCGACAAAAATCGATCAACAAGTTGCCCACCATGGGCGGAAATCGGATCATTATGAATGCTCATTGTTTCTTACTCCTTACAAAGTGATTAATATAACTAAAACCAAGTTAATTTGAGCAAATAGATTAACATAAGCAAAAATATATTAAACCGGACACCAAGCCGGAATTTACATAAATTCTTCCAGAAGTTGCTGGCGGGAATGGGGCGATAGATCTGCCGGAGGTATTTCAAGTATCGTCCGAGCTCCCGATTCGCCGCGGCTGTTCAGGGTAAAAGCAGCCCGGGCGTGAGCCGCAAGTATACGTGCCGTCGCCTCGGGATTGCTGGCCCACTGGCAGCTATATTCTATCATGGCCGAATTTCCAGGGGCCGTTTCTCCCGCCGTAAGTACTGCCCCACCATGGGGATAATCAGCATGCTCAGCTTCCATTTCATCCTGATCTATAAATCGCACCTCGGTTTCATAAGGTTCAAAATATTCGGGCATATTTTTAATTTCTTCTTTGATCCTGTTTTTGTTCGCGCCCTCTTCGGGAACCACATAAACAAGCCGGCGGTGTTTCTGAGAAGCGGTTAAATTCGGACGCTCTCCCTCGCGAATATTTTCCAGGACTTCTTCTTCCGGGAGAGTATACTGGCGAGCATCCTTGACCCCCTTCACCTGCCGGGTGGCATCGGAATGCCCCTGGCTAACCCCCGGCCCCCAGAAGGTATGGTTGTCAGCCCCCGGCAAAAAAGCATCGCCCAGGACTCTTTCCAGGGAAAAAGTCCCCGGATCCCAACCGGTGGAAACAATCGACAGATTCCCGTTTTTTTCAGCTGCCTCACCAACTTTTTCGTAATAATCCGGTATATCCCCATGGGTGTCAAAACTATCAACCGTATTATAATAACGCGCAAATAAAGGTCCCTGCTCCGGCAGGTCATTTTTTGAACCCCCGCACAATACTGCCACATCCGCGGGCAGAGTCCGGGCAAAATCCTGTTCTTTTTTGGCATCCACGACCTCCGGAACTTCTTTGTTTTTATTTTTTAATTCATTTTTCACCCGTTCAGGGCCCCTTGTTAATATTCCGGCCAATTTTAGATCTGTAGAATCGTTAACCGCTCGATGAACTCCCCGGCCTACGTTACCATAACCGACAATCGCCACACGAATCGCACACATAAAAATCATCCCTCTCCAAAAAATTATTAATAATAAAAGGTAAGTGAAATGAATTAATTATCATAAAGTTCTTAATCGATTTACAGGAAAATACATCTCTGCTTGACCAGTTTTTCAGAATTAATTTTAGCCGCCCGGAAGGCAGAACCGAGCCGCTTTACGTCCGGAAAGAAGCAGGGCATTCACCAGTGGACAAAACTGCCCCTTTTTACCCGGGTAATAAGCTTTTAAACCGGCCTGAACATATCCCTCTTCTGTTCTACCAGTTTGCTGAACAATTTTCTCCAGAATTTCTGAACAGGGAGCATCCCCCGGGATTTCTTTTTCCCCCGGAACAGTAGAAATTAGCTCCGGTCCGTTGATAATAAACGGCCGATCGTCACAAAGTATATCAAGTTCAAAATTCTCCCCTTCACGGCGGGGTTCACCTTCAATGAAAACCGAATTCAAAATCAACCCGCCCAGTTCGTAAAAACGATTACTCAGGTAAGCCAGTAGCTCCAGACGATCAATCCACAGGGGGGGATTATCATTCAGTGGAAACCCAAGCTCACCCAGCAATTCATCCGCGGGCGAAAGTATTTCCACCGGGCCTCTTTCCCAGGTCAAGCGTCCGCCGGGCTGGGCGGCTTCAGTAACCAGCAAAACTTTTTTATCCTCCCGCTGTAATTCCAAACCGGCAACCAGGGCACTTACCCCGGCTCCGACAACCAAAACATCACAGTCCAGACACTCCTCCAGCCATTCGTTAAATTTTTTTGAAGAATCCAAGCTTGCCTCGCGCCCTGAAAAATCAAACATTAGCTGCAATCACTTCCGCGGTTTAATTTTAGCTTCTACTTCGGTTCCTGATCCATAATCAAGCGGGGCACTTTTTATCCTTCCGCCCCCCAGCAACCGATCTCCGGCATAAAAAGCGGCCACCTGTCCCGGAGTCACCGCCTCAACCGGCTGAGAAAGATTTATTTTCCAACCTTCAGCTACTTTTTTCGGCCAGCATTTAACCGGGGGGCTATTATAACGTAATTGAACGCTGCATTCATCTTTTTTATCGCCAAGCCAGTTAATTTCAGACATAGTAAAACTTGAACGTGAAAGCTTATCACGTTCGCCCACAACAAGTTCATTTTGAGAGGGTTTTATCTCCAGGACGAATAAAGGTTTAGAATGGGAAATCCCGAGTCCCCGGCGCTGACCAATTGTATAGTTAATATAACCGGTATGTTCACCAACTTTTTCCCCTTCCACATTTAAAATATCGCCCGGCTCGGGCTGATAATCAGTATTCCGGCGGATATACTGGCGGTAATCACGCTCGGGAGCAAAGCAGAGCGACTGGCTTTCGGTGCTCCGGGCAGCCGCCAGGTCGTGTTCTTCGGCATAAGTCAATACCTGACTTTTTTTCCAGAAACCCAGTGGAAACCAGAAACGCTCCAGGTATTCTTTATTTACCAGCGCAAGGTAATAAGACTGATCCTTTTTAGGATCGATCCCCCGCCAGAAAGAGGGATTTTCACTGCCAATTCTCTGTACATAATGACCGGTTGCCACCCGATCGGCTCCCAGGCGAAGGACCTTATTCAACAGACGGTTCATCTTTATCTCCCTGTTGCATATTGAACATGGATTAGGAGTTTCACCGGCCAGGTAAGCGTTCAAAAATGGCTGAATAACTTTGTTTCCAAACTCTTTTTCCATATCAAGAGTATAGTGATTAATTCCCAGCCGGTCACAAAGTTTACGGGCCTTATACAAATTTTCCATATTACAGCATGTTCGCTCGTGTTCAGCTTCGTATTTACCCAGCCGCATTGTAAATCCAAACAACTCAAGATTTGTTTGTCGGCGTAATATATGGGCACAGACGGAAGAATCAAGACCTCCGCTCATTCCTATAGCAACTGTAGTCATCAGATTTAGCTCCTTTTCCCCTGTTTCCAGTCAAGTTCGCATCTCGTTTACTGCTCTGCAGAACGTTTCAGCCAGGTTATTTAACTTTTTTTCCGTCACCTGTGGCGACAGAGAAATTCTAACGAATGAATCGGGGGCAAAACCTGTTGCGGTTGCAACTGCCTGTATTCCTTCCGAAGAACGAGACACCCCCGAGGAACAGGCCGAACCGGCGGAAATATAGATACCCGCGCGGTCCAGCTTCATCACCAGCTCGGCCCCTACGATCCCGTTAACAAACAACCCACATGTATTGGCCAGTCTCCTCCTGCCGCGACCAATAATTTGAATGCCGGCTAAATTATCACTTATATATTCTTCCAGTTGATCACGTCTTGTGCGAACGGATTGAAACTTTTCCGGAGCAATCATTTCAACCGCTCGGGCGACCCCCACAATCCCGGGAACATTTTCTGTCCCCCCGCGCAATTCATTCTCCTGGTGGCCAAACACAAGCGGAGTAAGCGGGACCTCCTCGGCGGCGATAAGTATACCCACGCCCGGGGGACCCCGAAATTTATGGGCGCTCAAACTTACCAGGTCCGCCGCCTGGACAATCGGGGACATTTTAATTTTTCCGGCCGCCTGCACAGCATCCACATGCAACAAACAGTCCTGGTGATCAACTATCTCTGCCACTTTCTCGACTGGATACACCACCCCTGTTTCATTGTTGGCCGCCATTATCGAAACAAGTGCAGCCTCCGGCCCAATATTCTCCCTGAACCAATCAGCCGGCGGCGCACCATTTTCATCCAGAGGGGCTTTCAGAACCCGTTTCCCCTGGTTTTCAAGGTAGTCAAAACATAATTGTAACGATGGATGTTCACCGGCGGTGGTCAAGATTTTCCCCCCCACCTGATCTCCCGACAATACTCCCCGGACCGCCAGGGAGTTGGCTTCACTGCCGGAGGCTGTAAACAAGAGATCTTCCGGCTGAACACCAAATTTCTCTGCCACTTTTCGCCGGCTCTCCTGGAGGGCAAGACCACTTTTTTGACCGGGTTGATGGCGGGAGGATGGATTGCCGTGATGTTTTGTAAAATAAGGTTTCATGGCGGTGAAAACTTCTGCCGCCAGCGGCGTCGTTGAATTATAATCACAGTAAAGGTTCACGGCTGGATCCTCCCGGAAGACTCAATTTCAGCTTCAAAACGGTCCGAACACAGCCGGAGGTAACGCTCGGGCTGGCCCATGTCATATACTTTTTCGGGAAGCAATACACCGGTCGCCGGCTTCTTATCAAGTAACCGCCGGTAAATGGGAACATCGTCCAGCTCCCCACTTTCGGGATCCGGCTGAAGTTGACGGGCTTCAGCAAAAAAATCAGGCGGCAACAGAGCCCGGCCAACCGTCCTTCTGGCCGGCCAGCTCTCCTTCGCCCGGCTAAAATCCCCTTTGCCCTTGGACTGGAGAGAAAATATTTTCTCCAGTTTCCCGCCGGTATTGTCAATTGGTTTTCCCTCGTATCCCCCGGAATTCCCATAGAACTTAGCCTCGGATCCAGTGACTTTAACTGTTCCAAAAGTTAACCAGTCATTTAGCTTATTTTTAATAATGAATTCGAGCCCCCGAGAATTTAATACAATGTTATCCGCCAGCAACATGGCCACCGGCCCCTCATAATCCAAATGGCCATAGCCTCGCAGAAGAGCTTCGGCCAGTCCCCGGGGACGGGGCTGCTGGACAATAACTACCGTCCGGGGACAATCTTTTTCCAGGTATGTCTTCAAATTGCTATCGTCGGAATTTACAATAACCACCACGGGCCGGCACCCCGCCCGAAACGCCTCTTCAATAACAAACTTAACTGCCGGTTGATCCCCGAGGGGAAGCATCGGCTTGGATAGATAGGATGTTATGGGGCGCAACCTCGTTCCCCGACCCGCAGCCGGAATTAAAGCTGGCGGCTGGAAATTGGAAGACATCGATTGTAAAACTTTTTTAAAAAACTAACTGCAGCCGGCAATTTTTTTCTCTTCGCAAGTTTCCAGCCGATGTTCCAGCTCCTGAACCCGCTGCTGCAGGGTTTGAATTGACTCAACAACCGGATCGGGAAGATCAGTATGATCGAGGGAAACTGTTGATACCTTTTCACCGTCGCGACGAACCACGCGCCCCGGAATCCCCACCACCGTTGAATTAGCCGGAACTGAATCAATAACCACCGAACCGGAACCAATTCGTGAATTTTCCCCGATGGTTATACTTCCTAACACTTTAGCTCCCGCACCAATAACCACATTATCCTCTATAGTCGGGTGTCTTTTGCCTCTTTCCTTACCCGTTCCACCAAGTGTAACTCCCTGAAAAATAGTAACATTATCACCAATTTCCGCTGTTTCACCAATTACAACGCCCATACCGTGATCGATAAAAAATCCTTCCCCGATCTGTGCTCCGGGGTGAATCTCAATTCCAGTTAGCAACCGACCGATATGGGAAACTATTCGCGCCAGCAGTTCAAGCTCTACTTTCTTGTGAAGCCAGCTGGCTACCCGATAGAAAATAAGAGCATGAACTCCCGGATAAGTAAGCAAAACTTCCAGGTAAGAACGGGCCGCCGGATCCCGTTCCTGCACAGCAGCCAGATCACCTTTTAAATTCTTAAACATTTTTTATCCACCTCCGCAAATACAGCTGGCGCTAAAACCGGATATATTATTCCTCTTCCGGGTTAGCATTTTCTATCTTTTTTCTACATTCCAGCAACAGATGATTCAAAGACCGAACCAGTTCCTGATGAAAATCGCGAGCCCGGATATATATAACATTAATTTTCCCACTGTTGCGCATCTGCTCCAGGTCCTGACGAACCCGGTACAGCGGACCGGCAAGCCGATGCGAAAACCTAATCGTAAGCAATATTAACAGAATTAAAACAGCTAAAATTCCAAGGATTACCAGGATACCAAAATAAAAAAGCTGACCACTTATTATTTCCCTGAATTCCGGCCGGAGGGCCGCCTGGCGAGAAAGTACATCAATTACCTTAATACAGTACCAGATAAAACTTCCCAGCACCAGAGAAGTAAGTAATACCGCCCCTACCACCAATCCAACCATTCTCCCCTGTATGGACCAGTTGATCAGCTTACGTTTTCTTCTGTTTGCCATAGTTATCCCTCTTTTCAGTTGATAATTTATTTAAAATTTTCTTTCATTGCATCCGGTAAATAATTAATCAATTCTTCCGGGCCAATCAGATTTATTTTTTCTTTCCCTCCGGCAAATTTTATAGCCCCCGGTTTAAACCCCCCCGGAGAGACAAAATAACCTTTTTCAACATTTTTTTCAATTACTTTTAACTCAAATTCCCGCAGCGGCCATTCACTTACCGGATAATCCCATTTTTTAAACTCATATATTATTTCTTCCGCCATCATCCCCGAGGATTCACTGGCAACGATTCCATCCTCTTCCTCTGAAAATTGAAATTTTTCAGGCGGTCTATTGCCCATGAGCTCAATAATTTTTCTGGATATTTCAATAAACTCCCGGCGATCAGAATTTAAATAATCGGCCAGCAGCTCCTGGTCTCCCATATCTTCAATATAATCTTCAATACTCTGACTAACATCTCTGTATTCGGGCTGAATTTTATAAATATGCTGATAAAGACGTAGTGCTTCCTCCAGCTCTCCCTTTTTTTCCAGCAGTCGAGCATGCTGATAACGTATCTCCAGTTCTTCGTTCTCGGATAACTTTCCCTGGCGATCAAGATTATAAATTTGCTTCAAATATTCAGTGGCTTCATCGATATTACCGTGGTCTAACTCCATTTCCACAAGTTCAAGGGTAGCCATTATATAGAGACGGCGAACCCCTTTATCCCGAACCCTGTTGTAAACTTCTCGAGCTTTATCTATTTTTTGACCTTTGCGGGCAGTATCTGCAATTTCAAACCCAATGTTCAGGTTTTCCGGAACGTTATCCAGATATCTAAGATAGGCTTCAAGCGATTTATTAATATTTCCTTTTTCCCGGAAACAACGACCAAAATAAAGATCAATTTCCGGATAACCCTCTTCCCCGCAGGAATCAGCTTTTTTAAGTTCTTCCAGTGCTTTGACGTATTTCTGTCTTTTATAAAATATTTTCCCCCGCTCCATCCACGCTTCAGCTGAAGATTCTACCAGTTTCAAATATCTATCCCAGGCAAGCAAAGATTTTTTAAGTTGGCCCACGCTCCCCAGGCGACGGGCCAGACGGCGTAATTCTTCCGGATCATTGAGCTGTTCCAAAAATTCGGGATCAGCCAGAGCTTTTTTAAGAAGCTGGTAGGAGGTATATTTTTCATGTAATAATTTTACAAGAAAAATTAAAATTACCAGAATAAAAGTTATAATCAGTAACGTTAAACTAAATTGAATTAAAAGCATCCATATCCCTTGCCAGGAGGTTTCTGAGGTAACCGGCTAACCATTTTATCTTACGTTTTTTATATTTTTTTGTCTATCTCTATATATACAACCAGAGCAACAATATAGCTGCAAATCTAATCAAAAGACTAGAATCGGAGGAAAACATTGAACGCACACGCAAAAATAAATACGTTGAAACACGCAGAACTTTTTGATGAACTTTCCGCTGCGGCCCTTGAAAAAATAGCTTCTAATTCGTATTTTGAAAACTTTAACAAGGGGGAAATAGTATTTCGGGAAGGAGAAACTATTCAAGGGATTCACATAATCCGCAGTGGCAAAGCAAAAGGGTATAAAACCTCCCCCGAGGGCCGGAAACAAATCCTGCGTATTGTTGAATCAGGCGACATCGTGGCCGAGGCGGCCCTGTTCGAGGATAAAAAAAATTATCCGGTAACTCTGGAAATTATCGAAAAATCTGAAATATTGCTTGTACCCGGCGATTTTTTTATCAACTTCTTAAAGAACAACCCTGAAGCTGCCCTTCAGTTAATCGGGGTCCTGAGCAAAAGACTGCGTAAACTAGTTAAAATGGTTGAAGAATTATCCCTGAAAGCAGTCTCCGCTCGAATTGCCAAATACCTGCTTGATCGAGCAGTAGACACCGGGGAGAATATTCAGCCCCAGCAGGCTATCACCCTCTCAATCACCAAAAATGAAATGGCCTCAGCAGTAGGCACCATCCCGGAAACTCTATCCCGAACACTCAAAAAAATGGATGAAAAAGAGATAATTGATAATCAACGCCAGAAAATAATCATAAAAAAACCATTGAAACTCCAGGAAATAGCCGCCGGCAAAAAAGATTAATTTTCTCCTCTGAAATCTGGCGTCTGAATTCACGCGCAAACCGCCCGGCTAGCAGCCTCCC
>JBNJDC010000023.1:0-11024 GCA_051744565.1 bacterium | reverse complement strand
CCGGAAGAATCAATTCTTATCATAAGTGACGCCCGGAAAGGTGAGAACTGATGAGTGCTAAAATAGATAAATTATCGGAAAATGAAGTTGAAGGCTGGCTTGAAGTTCCATATAATCCCGGTTTGATTCACCAGGTCGTCGAGACCTACCGGGCCAATCAGCGGGTAGATTTAGCTTCCACACGCACCCGGGCCAGGGTAGCGGGAAAAAATAAGAAACCCTGGCGGCAAAAAGGAACCGGTCGGGCCCGCCACGGCAGTGAAATTTCACCACTGTGGGTTGGGGGCGGCCGCGCTCATGGTCCCGATGGTGAGCAGAACCACGGTAAAAAAGTTACAAAACAGATGAAAAAGAGAGCTTTTCTCAGCGCGCTGACACAGCGGCTGGACGAAGAGGCTGTTTATTTGTTTACACCGCCTCAGCTTGAACAACCTTCGACTTCTAAGTTGCATGAAATATTAGCTGAAAATGAACTTGATTCTGAAAAAATTCTTCTGGCCCTGACGCCGGAAGAAAAAAATCTGCGACTTTCGGTCCGTAATCTTCCCTATTGCACACCGTTTGACGCGGAAAGTTTAAACACATACGAAATTGTCGCGAACAGTCAGATTTTGTTGACCCCGGCGGGTTTTGAAGCACTTAAGGAGCGATTTGATTATGAGGCCTGAAGATGTAATTTCCGAGCCTATTGTGACTGAAAAATCTGTTATGCAGCAGGAAGAAAATAATGAGTTTTCTTTTGCCGTCAATCCTGAAGCTAATAAAATTGAAATCAGGCAGGCTGTTGAAAAGCAGTTTGACGTCCAGGTTGACGATGTAAGAACAATGAATGTGCGCGGTAAATCCCGGCGTGTGCGCTGGAATGAAGGGATGACCGCCGACTGGAAAAAAGCTATTGTCAGTCTGCCCGAAGATGAACATATTGAAATTGTGGAGGGTCTAGCAGGATGAAGCGTTTCAAGCCAACTTCGCCCGGTCGCCGTCATTATGAAGCGGATGAAAAAAAAGATGTTTCAAGCGAGGGACCGGAAAAACAACTTACTGAATATATTTCCGGGAAGTCCGGACGAAATAACCAGGGCAAAATTACTGTCCGTGGTCGGGGCAGCGGCAACAAACGTCTCTACCGGAAAATTGATTTCAAACGCGACAAGGACAATATTTCCGGGGAAGTAAAACGTATTGAATACGATCCCAACCGTTCGGCCCGGATTGCACTGGTTTTTTATGCCGATGGTGAAAAAAGATATATCATAGCTCCCGATGGACTGGAAGTTGGCGATCGAATCCAATCTGGTTCCGGCGCTCCAGTTCGCCCCGGTAATACTCTTCCCCTGGAAGAGGTGCCGATGGGGGCTTTTATTCACAATATTGAATTTAAACCCGGTAAAGGCGGTCAAATTTGCCGCGGTGCCGGGGTCGCAGCCCAACTTGTTGGTAAAGATAAAGGCTATGCCCTGATTAATCTGCCCTCCGGCCAGGGTCGCTGGGTGAATTTGAAATGCCGGGCTACTATTGGTCGGGTTGGTAACCAGGAACACATCAACCAGGTCCTGGGGAAAGCCGGTCAAAATCGTTATCGCGGACGCCGGCCGATTACACGGGGGATGGCTCAAAATCCTGTAGATCATCCGCTTGGCGGAGGAGAAGGTCGAATCAAGGGAGGGCACCCTCGTAATCCAAGTGGTCGAATCCGGCAGGGCAAGAAAACAAGAAATAATAAACGGACCGACCGTTTTGTTGTCGAGAATATAAGAGAATAGGTGATAATTGATGAGGAGTAAGAAAAAAGGACCATACGTAGACGATTGTCTGCTCGAGAAGGTTCGGGCAGCCGATGAAGATGAAGATGATGAAGTTATTAAGACCTGGTCCCGCCGGTCGATGATTATACCGGAAATGGTGGGTTTGACCATCCAGGTTTATAATGGTCGCAAACATGTGCCAGTTTTCATAACTGAAAACATGGTTGGCCATAAACTGGGAGAATTTTCACACACGAGAGTATTTCGTGGGCACAAGCGAACAGAACAACGCGTAATCAAGAAGCCGGGTGGATAATCATGGAAGCAAGAGCAATAGCTAAATACATCAGGATGTCACCAAAAAAAGCCCGACCGGTTGCTGATCTGGTCCGGGGTAAAAAATTGCAAAAAGCTTATGATATTCTTGCCCATACGAACAAAAGGGCCTCTGAACCAATTGTAAAAGCAATCAGGAGTGCCCAGGCAAACCTGGAGGACCAGGATCCGGCTTCTCGGCCACAATCAACAAAAGTCAAAGAATTACGGATTGACGAGGGACCGACACTGAAGCGCTGGTTGCCACGGGCCATGGGTCGGGCAACCCCGATCAATAAAAGGTCCAGTCACATCACTGTAATAGTCAGTAATAATGAAACGGAGGAGCTGTAAGCTTTGGGACAAAAAGTAAATCCAACCGGTTTTAGACTAGGAATAACTGAAGACTGGCAGGACAAATGGTATGCCGAAGGAAAAGAGTATGCGGAAAATGTTCACGAAGACAAAGAGATTCGTGATGAGATTATGGATCAATATCCGCATGCCCTGGTAAGCGATATTATTATTAAGAGGTTCGGGGGGAAGATAAGAATTGATCTATCCGCCGCCCGGACAGGAATAATAATTGGTCGTGGTGGATCCAATATTAAGAAACTACGCCGTGATTTGATGGAGCTTACCGGTGATAAAGAGCTTGAAATAAATATTGAAGAAGTAAATACCCCGGAAACCGATGCCAGCCTGGTCAGCCAGGAAATAGCCCAGGACCTGGAAAGGCGGGTCCATTATCGCCGGGCGATGAAAGAAGCCCTGCAGAACGGGATGCGAAAGGGCGCCCTGGGAATGAAAATTCAGGTGGCCGGCCGGTTGAACGGAGCGGATATTGCTCGGCGTGAATGGTATATGGACGGGCGTATTCCCCTGCATACTCTGCGGGCCAACATTGATTATGCGCTGGCTGAGGCTGAAACCAAGTTTGGAATCATCGGGGTTAAAACCTGGATATTCAAAGGAGAAGAACTCTAATGCTTGAACCAAAACAACAAAAACACCGTAAACAGCAGCGGGGACGGATGAAAGGGATTGACAAGCGGGGAAGTACACTTGCTTTTGGGGAGTATGGTATGAAAGCAATGGAGCCGGGCTGGATTTCTTCCCGCCAGATTGAGGCCGCACGTATTGTTATCGCTCGTGCTCTCCAGAAAGAGGGCCGCTTCTGGATTCGGATTTTCCCGGACAAGCCGGTTACTGCTACTCCGGCTGAGACGCGGATGGGTAAGGGGAAAGGTGATATTGTAAACTATGCAGCAGTGGTTAAGCCGGGTCGGGTAATTTTTGAGGTTGGCGGAATAGGGGAAGATAAGGCTGAAAAACATATAATAAGGGCCGGTCATAAGCTGCCGATCCAAACGAAATTTATCAAGCGGGAGATATTGTAATGGATATTGAAGAAATACGTCAAATGAATGACGAAGAGTTGACTGCTAAAAAGCGTGAGTTGCGGGAAGAAAAAGGGAATCTTAAAATGCAGCAGTCAGTGGCGCCGCTGGAGGATCCGTCCCGTATTCGTCGAATCCGGCGGACAATTGCTCGAATAAATACAGTACAGAACGAGAGGAACAGCGAGGAGGCAGTTTCTAATGAGTGAAGAGAAAGTTGATAATAAAAAGGTTCGTCAGGGTATTGTTGTTTCGGATGCCATGGATAAAACCCTGGCAGTCGAGTTGCATTCTACAAAGCAGCATCCCCTGTATGAAAAATATCTTGATCGGACTAATAATATAAAAGTTCATGATGAAGAGGAAGAAGCCGGAGTTGGAGATGAAGTTCTGGTTAAAGAATGTCGGCCGTTGAGTAAGGAAAAAACTTGGCGGTTAATTGATATTATTGAGAAAGGTGGTCTGGCTGCCCGGGAGGAAGTGGCGGGCGGACCGGAGGAAGAAGAAATTTCCGGTGACGAAGAATGATCCAGTCCGAAACATACCTGGAAGTTGCCGATAATTCAGGTGGTCGGGAGATACAGTGTTTAAAAGTGCTGGGGAGTTCGAAGCGGCGTTATGCTTCGCTGGGTGATGTTATTGTTGCCAGCGTTAAGAACTCAATTCCCAGCGGAGAACTGGATGAAGGTGAGGTTGTCAGGGCTGTAATAGTGCGGACGGCCAAAGAAAAACGGCGTGACAACGGTAGCTATATAAAATTTGACGACAATGCCGCTGTTATTATTGATGACGCGGGATTGCCGCTCGGAACGCGAATATTTGGCCCGATTGCCCGGGAGCTGCGCGAGAAAAACTTTATGAGAATTATATCACTGGCACCGGAGGTAATTTAAATGGCTAATAAAATAAAACACATACGCGCCGGTGATGAAGTTGTTGTCCTGACCGGGAAAGACCGGGGGAAAACCGGGGAGGTAATTAAAGTTCTGCCGGAAGATCAGCGTGTCGTGGTTGAGAATGTGAATGTTGTCTCCAAGCATTCGCGCCAAACTTCCCAGCAGGATCCCGGAGGTATTATTGAAAAAGAAGCGCCGATACATGTATCTAACGTGCAGTTAATTGATCCGGCTTCCGGGGAACCTACCCGGGTGGGTCGCGAATATGACGATGAACAAGAACAGTGGGTTCGCGTGGCCAAGAAGAGCGGCCAGCGGATTGATTAAAATTAATTGAAGGAAGTATTAATATGAGTACTGATACTGAAGAACTTCGAGAGTTGTGGCTAGAAAAACGCGATAAGATCCAGGATAAACTGGGTCTGGATAATGTGGAAGCTGTCCCCCGACTGGAAAAAATTGTTGTAAATGTTGGGATTGGGGATGCTTCTGAAAATATAAAGCGCCTGGAAGTTATCCAGGAGCATCTGCGCCGGATTACCGGTCAGCAGCCCCAGGTTACCCGGGCCCGAAAATCTGTTGCTGGTTTTGACATTCGCCAGGGCGAACCGGCCGGACTGAAAGTTACCCTGCGCGGTAAAAAAATGGATGATTTTCTTCGCCGGCTTGTGCATATAGCTTTGCCCCGGACTAAAGACTTTCGGGGGCTTGATCTGGATGGTTTTGATCACCACGGTAATTATTCACTTGGTGTTGATGACCAGGGTGTGTTCCCTGAGATTTCTTACGATGAAATTGAACAGAATTTCGGGATGGATATAACAATTGTTACCACCGGCAAATCGCCGGAAAAATCACGTGTTCTGCTGGAAGAATATGATTTTCCGTTTGCCGGTTAATTTAATCAGTAATCGAGGTGATTGCTTTGGCACGCAAGGCTTTAATTGAAAAATGTAACAAAGAAAAGAAATTTGAAGTACGCGATTACAACAGGTGCAGTAACTGTGGCCGGACCGGTAGCTACATGCGTGATTTTGGTCTTTGCCGCCTCTGTTTTCGCAAACTTGCACATAAAGGTCAGCTGCCTGGAGTTCGTAAGGCAAGCTGGTAAAAACTGTCTTAAAAAAATGGAGGAATGAACGTTGAATGTAACTGATCCAGTTGGTGATATGTTAGCGCGAATAAAAAATGGTATACATCGCGGGGCCGAGAGTGTGGATATTCCGGCTTCAAAAATTAAACAGGGTATATGTGAAAAATTACTTGATCAGGGTTACATAACTGATTTTAAAGTTATTCGTAATCCGCGTCAGGGAACCCTCAGAGTTTATATAAAATATGATGACGAGGGTGAAGCGGTAATTTCAGACCTGGAAAGAAAAAGTAAGCCGTCACGCCGGGTCTATCTCAAGGTTGACGAAATTCCGGTTGTTAAGAGCGGGCTTGGAAACGCTCTGCTTACAACTCCGGAAGGTGTGCTTACCGGGAGAGAAGCCCGGGAGCATAACGTTGGCGGCGAATTCTTGTGTGAGGTGTGGTAATCATGTCCCGTATGGGTAACAGACCACTTGAAATTCCTGATGGTGTAGAAGTAAAAAAAGAAGATGGTCAAATAATTGCTTCTGGTCCGCAGGGGGAATTATCCTGTGAGATTAAAGGTGAGATTATAGTTGAAGTTAATGAGGACAACGTTGTTCTTGACCGGCCCACGGATCGTAAATATCACAAGAGTATGCATGGTCTTATGTGGTCGCTCGTGAACAATCTGATAACTGGAGTTCACGAAGGTTTTGAAAAAACCCTGGTTCTGAACGGTCTTGGTTACCGGGTTAACAAGAGTGGCAGTCAGTTGACCCTTGAGCTTGGGTTCTCCAACCCGGTTGAAATTGAGATTCCGGAGGAAGTAGAAGTTAATGTTCCAAATAATACAACGATTAAAGTCAGTGGCGCCGATAACGAAGCAGTCGGGCAGTTTGCTGCAACTCTGCGGCAACTGAGAGATCCCGATCCTTACAACCAGAAAGGTATAAAATACCAGGATGAATATATCCGCCAGAAGGTTGGTAAAGCCGTGGGCGGAGAAGCTGCGATGGGCGCATAAAAGGAGTAAAATTATGGCTAAATTAAGTAGAGAAGAACGCAGAAAGAAAAAACACAAGCGTGTGCGTAAAAAGGTGTTCGGCTGGCCCGGGAAACCGCGGCTTACGGTTAAAAAGAGTCGAAAACATATTTATGCACAGCTGGTGGATGATTTTACCAGCAGGACGTTGACCGGGGTATCCAGTTTAACCCCCGAGGTGAAGGATAAGTTTGATCGGGGTAACTGTGACGCGGCCCGGGAAGTTGGTCGTATAATAGCAAAAAGAGCACTTGATGAAGGTATAGAGCGGGTTGTTTTTGATCGCGGCGGCTATGAGTATCACGGTCGTATTGCTGCCGTCGCTGAAGGAGCCCGCGAAGAAGGACTTGAATTTTAACTATAATCTGAAAACAACTGCGGTCGTTTTTGCGACCGGTAAGGGCGGAGATAATTGTGGCTAGTCTTGATGATCGCGTAATTTATATTAACCGGGTATCAAAAGCTATTTCCGGTGGTTCTACGTTTAGTTTCAGCACCATGGTTGCGGTTGGTGATGGTAATGGCCGGATTGGAATTGGTATCGGCCAGGGAGAAGAAGTCCCTGAATCAATCGATAAAGGGCGGAATGTGGCTGAAAAAGAATTAATGGAAGTTCCCACCCTGGGAACAACGATTCCGCACGAAGTTGAAGCTCGGCACGATGCAGCTCATGTGCTTTTGAAACCGGCTTCTGCCGGAACTGGAGTAATTGCCGGGGGAGCTGTTCGTTCGCTTGTGGAACTGGTTGGAATACAGGATATTCTCTCCAAGTCACTGGGTTCGGATAATCCGCTTAATATTGCCCGGGCTACTCTTGAAGCTTTTAAAAAACTTAAAGACCCCCACCGGGTGGCAAATCTACGGGGAATTCCGGTCGATGAGTTGTTGAAGGATAATCCTTTTGGAGGACTATCGGCGGAAGAGTTAGAAAAGCAAAAAAAAGAAGAGGAAGATACAGGCGAGGATGACGAAGCAGCGGCGGAAGATAAAGCGAAAGAAGTTGCTGCGGATGAGGAAGAAGAGGACGAAGAAATTGATGAGCCGGCGGAGGAATCCGCTGAAGACGAGGAAGCTAAAGCTGAAGATAAAGAGGATGAGGTGACTGCCGTTGAAACTTCATGATCTATCGCCCCCGGAAGGAAGCAAACAGGAGAAAAATCGTAAAGGACGGGGCTGTGGTGCCCGCCGGGGTGAAGCCTGCGGGAAAGGAAATAAAGGACAGAAAAAAAGGTTTACGATTCATAGTTATTTTGAAGGTGGTCAAACCCCACTTTACCGGCGAATACCGAAGCGAGGATTTAACAGGCCGGCAAAAAAAGAATTTGCTGTTGTAAATGTTGATCAGCTGAATTGTTTTGATGAGGGCGAAGAAATTTCGCCGGAAGAGCTGGCTGAAAAAGGTCTGGTTGACGATTCTAAAGCTGTAAAACTGCTGGGCCGCGGTCAGGTGGATGCTGCCCTGGAAATTAATGTGCACGACGTTTCCGAGGGAGCACGGAAAAAAGTAGAAGATGCTGGCGGTTCGGTAGAAATTATTTCTACAGAGTCGCGGGGTTAATCAGCTTTGCTTAAAGCTTTCCTGAACAGTATAAAAATCCCCGAGGTTCGCAATAAACTACTGCTTACTTTTGGACTGCTTGCCATATACCGCGCGGGAACGGTTATTGTTATACCCGGTGTTGACCCTGTAGCTGTTCAGGCTGCGGAGGGCGCCGGTGGTATTTTTGAACTGCTGGATATGTTTTCCGGGGGAGCTTTTTCCCAGTTTGCTATTTTTGCCCTGGGGATCATGCCCTATATTTCTTCTTCCATTATTATGCAGCTTTTAACCGCTGTGATTCCATACCTTGAAGAATTGAAAAAAGAAGGCCAGCAGGGCCAGGATAAAATTAACCAATATACACGCTATCTTACCGTTGTAATCAGTGCTGTCCAGGCGGTGGGAATGACAATTCGGGCTGAACATGCCGGGGTTGCTCCCTCAACCTGGGGGTTTCGGGTTATTGCAGTGCTGACGCTGACGGCGGGGGCTGTATTTTTGATGTGGCTGGGAGAACAGATAAGTGAATATGGGATAGGAAACGGGATCAGTCTGTTGATTTATGTCAGTATTATTTCAAATATGCCCCGTTTCTTTATGGAAACTTTTCGTCTCTGGAGCGCTGGAGAAATGATGTTTCTTTCTCTGGGCCTGCTGCTGGCTATATTGCTTGGCCTGTTTATAATTTGTGTCTGGATACAGACGGCCGAGCGCAGGGTCCCCGTCAAGTATGCCAAGCAGGTCCGGGGGAGAAAAGTTTATGGCGGCCAGGCCTCTCATTTGCCGCTGAAAGTTAATTACAGTGGTGTAATAGCTGTTATTTTCGCTTCCAGTGTCATGCTCTTTCCGGTGATGGTTTTTCAATTTGCCGTGGGCACCGAACAGATGGGAGCCTGGTGGGGAGAACTTGTTTCCTGGCTGGGCAGAGGTTCGGCTATCTGGGCAATTATTTATACATCGTTAATTATATTTTTCTGTTATTTTTACACGGCGATTAGTTTTAATCCCGATGATGTGGCGGAAAATTTAAAGGAGAGCGGTGGTTTTGTTCCCGGCCGTCGGCCTGGACCGAGCACCGCTGAATATATAGATAGAATATTAACCCGGATAACTCTGGTGGGGGCCGTTGTCGTCGCTGGTATTGCTGTTATACCGGTCTGGCTGGGCGAAATATTTGGAGTTCAACTGTATTTTGGTGGAACTTCCCTGCTTATTCTTGTTGGAGTTGGGATGGATTTTGTCCAGAAACTGGAAAGTCAGCTTGTAATGCGTCATTACGGCGGTTTTATGGATTCGGGCCGGGTCAAAGGTCGTTAAAAACAGTTTGATTGCTAGAAAGTCGGAAAGTTTTAAAGTTAGCAACAAAAAAACAATTAACACGCAACACGCAACTCGTAACTCGTAACACGTAACTCGCAACTCGTAACTCGCAACGCGCAACTGACAACCACAGGGAGTTGTAATATTATGCGTTTAATTCTTATGGCACCACCGGGCGGCGGCAAGGGAACGCAGGCGAGACGGTTGTCGAGACGACATGATATCCCTCACGTGGAAACCGGCAAAATTTTACGCCAGGCGGTGGATGAAGGTTCTGAGCTGGGGGAAAAAGCGGAAGAATATATGAATCGCGGCGGGTTAGTTCCTGATGAAATTATGGTTGAGATTATCCGGGAAAGATTAACTCAACCTGATTGTCGGAACGGTTTTGTTCTCGATGGTTTTCCGCGGACTTTGCCCCAGGCGGAAGAACTTGAACAGTTGTTTGCCGAGGAAAAAATAACTCTTGATGCTGTAATATTTCTCCAGGTTTCGGATGATGAAATTTATGATCGTCTTGGTAAGAGACGGGTTTGCAAAAATTGTGGAGAGACTTACCATCTCGAGGAAAACCCGCCCGCGGAGGATGGGATATGTGATGAATGCGGTTCGGAAATAATTCAGCGTGAAGATGATCGTCCCGAGGCAATAAAACAGCGACTCAATGCTTACCGGGATAAAACTGAGCCGGTACTTGAATTTTATAAGGAGAAGGGATTGTTGCACAGCATTGACGGGGAAAAAGATATAGATGATATAACCCAGATCATCGAAGAGCTGGTCAAGAACTACTAATTAATATGAACTGTTAAAATTGTTCATCGCGCCCCGGCGCTATGAAACAGTTAGAAAGTTGGAAGGTTGGAAAGTAGGAAAGTAAAAACAAATTCTTGAAAACAATAAGATTTGTAAGACATAATTAAAGAAAATAATAAACCTTGCGGGGAAGTTTAAGGGAAAAATGGGCCAGGCAAAGGTCTAAAGAAGTCAGCCCTGAAAGGGCGACATAAAAATAGCTCAGGGCGTAAGCCCTGGGATTTGAAGGCCTAAAGAAGTTCAAGCCCTGAAAGGGCGACATAAAAACAGTTGTAAAATTGGAAGGTTGTAAATTTTAAAACCTAATTCCGGGTCAAATTTAACTCGTAAAGAAGATGTTTACTGATGGAAAAAAGTGATGTTGTGTCGCTGGAAAAAATGGAGAAGGCCAATCAGATAGTGGCCGGAGTTCACGAACTTGTAGAGTCAGAAATAGCCCCCGGGGTTGATTCAGAATCGCTGGATGAGATGGCTGAGGAATATATTCGATCCCACGATGCAACTCCGGCTTTTAAGGGGTATCGAGGGTATCCAAAGACATTAAATGTTTCAATTAATGAGCAGGTCGTTCATGGTATACCGTCAAAAGAGCAGGTTATTAACGATGGTGATCTGGTTTCCATTGACGTGGGAGCCTGTTATGAAGGAAATTATGGGGATTCTGCTCTTACGGTGGGGGTTGGTTCGGTAGATCCGGCAGCGGAAAAATTAATGGAGGTTACTCGCCGGGCTCTGTATAAAGGTATAAATAAAGCCCGGGTGGGTAATCGACTCGGGGCTGTATGTAATGCTATAGAATCTTTTGTAAAGCCCTATGGTTTCAGTGTGGTCCGTGAATGGGCCGGTCATTTTATTGGGCACGAAATGCACCTG
>JBNJDC010000022.1:0-11237 GCA_051744565.1 bacterium | reverse complement strand
GGATCAATATGGGGCGGGAATTGATATTTCAAATGTAGTTATTCAATCCAGCGAACCTCCCGAGCCCGTTGCTTCCGCGTTTCAAAAGGTTGACCAGGCTCGCCAGAAACGCGAGGAAATTCGTCATGAAGCGCAGCAGCGGCGGGAAAAAATTATCAATGAAGCAAAGGGGACTGCCGAGCAGCTTGTCTCGGAAGCCCAGGGGGACAGTGCAGCAATGATTAACAGGGCCCTTGGAGACGCCCGAAGATTTAAAAAGATACTGCGTGAGTATCAGCAGGCTCCAAAAGTAACCAGGCGGCGAATGCAGCTGGAAACTATGCAGAAAATTATTTCGGATTCGGAAAGAGTTTTTATACTTGATAAACAGGTCAAGGGCTTGCTGCCCCTGCTTGATCTGCAGGAGGGAATACAATGAAAGTTATTATACGTGGAATTGTTCTTACTTTAGCAGTCCTGGTTGGTCTTGTTATTGTTTCCTATGTATCGGGAACTATTTATTTTGTTCCCGAATATCAAAATGTGGTTGTTACCAGGTTTGGTGAGGTGCAGTATGCTGTTGTTACCAGCAACCGTTTTTCTGATCCCGGCACCACCTCCGCGGAAGAGGAAGACAAGGAAGAAACTGAAGAGGAACTGATAAAAAAATTGAGCGAGCGGTATTCCGAAGGTATTATTCACACTGGAGCAGGGCTTTATTTTAAGGTGCCTTTTATTGAACGGGCTCACTACCTGGACTCAAGGATATTGCGCTGGAATGGCGAGCCCAAGGAAGTATCCACGCGCGATTTGAGAACCCTGTCGCTTAACATAAGCGCCCGCTGGCGAATAGCTGATCCGATTCGTTTTTACGAAGCAATCGGGGAAGAAATTCAGGCGGAAAATCGCCTGGGATCGATTATAAACTCCGTGGTTGAAGATCATGTTTCCGAGACCAGGTTGATTGAAACGGTTAGAAATCAAAACCTGGAGCTGGACGAACGGATTGAAGAACGCCTGGAGACGGCCACTGAAGAGGAGACGGACATAGAGGTCGAGGAGGAAGTGGACGCCGCCCAGATTAATTATGGCCGCTCCGAGCTGCTCAGGCGGATAAAAGAGGATGTTGCCCGGGAAATTAAAGAACAGTTTGGAGCAAGACTGGTTGATTTAATGTTTACCCAGATAAATTATACCGAAGATGTCCGTCAGCGCGTATACGATAGAATGCGAGCGGAGAGAGAACGGATAGCCGCGCGCTATCGAGCCCAGGGTGAGCGGGCAAGCCGGGAAATTCGCGGTCAGGTTAATCGGGAAGAGAATGAGATTGTTTCCGGGGCTGAACGGGAAGTCCAGGAGATCCTCGGGGCCGCTGAAAGGCAGAGCATTCGAATCTGGGCCGGCGCCTACCAGGAAGATCCGGATTTCTTTGCCTTCCAGCGCAGTCTCAAGACTTACGAAGAATCGATGGGGAAAAACACCTATTTTCTTCTTTCCGATGATAATCAGTTGATGGAATATATGACGGGTGTGAACACCGATTAATAGATAAAAGCAGGGAAGTGAAATTTTGAAAAGTCAAGAGAAAATAATTTGCCTGTTAATTTTACCTCTATTAGTTTTTTTAACCTCTGCCTGTGGCCAGACGGAGGCTGAAAAAGCACTCGAGACAGCCAAAACTCTCACCAGGTCTGATGATTTTTCTGACACGAAAGTTATCCAGAACCTGCAGACGTCGGAACGATTGCTTGAACGGCTTGTTAAAGTCCAGGTTGAAGCTGCCGAGTGGCGAATTTTTGCTCTCCGGAAATTAATAAATCGCTATATCGAACGGGAAATGTGGCCTCTTGCTGCCCGGGAAGTGGAAAAATTAATCCAGTTACAACCCACCAATGCCCAGTGGTATCTTCAAAAAGGCCAGATTTACAGTCAATGGGCAAAAGTGGATACTGCCCGGGCTGAAGAGGCTAAGGAAGCGTTTGAGGTTGCTCTCCAGCTGAATAAAGATTATATAGCGGCTCGCTATGGCCTGGGAGTCCTCCATTCTTTTCGGCTCGGAAACGTTCAAACCGGGCGCGATTACCTGGAAAAAGTAGCCTTTGAAAGTGGGGAAACAGTAAAGAATAGAGATACAATTACTAACGCTCGTTTCGCCCTGGCCCGGCTTGAACACCGTGAAGGAAATTATTCGGCGGCAATTGATGCTCTCGCTAAAGTTCCCGATATGGATGGTATATCCCGGCAATCAAAATTTTATGCCCTGAAGAATATTGCCAGGATTTACGAAGATAGTGGTTCGGCGGGATTGGCCCGGGAATATTACCTGCGGGCCAATGAACTTGTTGATGATGCTCCAGAAATTAAGCGGGCACTCGAGCGATTGGGGGAGAACTAATATTGGCGAGAAAATACTTTTAAATCCGGAGTCTGTGGCCCGGGCCCTCCTGTTAAATACCAGGGGGGTCGGGCCTAAACTAATAAACAGTCTTATCCGGCAGACACTGGAAATTAGCAATTTATTTGAAACACCCGATTTGCTGGAAAAATTAAATGTTGAAGGACTGGGAACTAAAAAAAAGCGCCGGCTGGCAGAAGATCTTAAACAGTGGGATGTTGACGCGGCCCGACAAAAGTTAAAAAAACTCAATATTGGAGTTATTAGCCGGGCTGATGATTGCTATCCCGAACCTCTAACCAGGATTTATTCTCCTCCCCCCGCCCTGTTTTACCGGGGGAACACTGAATTGTTTTCTGCAACCAGTGTTGCTATTGTGGGCACACGGAAAGCTTCCTCCCGCGGCAAACACATTGCCCGTCAGCTTGGTGAAAACCTGGCCTCAGCCGGTGTATGCGTGGTGAGCGGGCAGGCGGCCGGCATTGATACTGCGGCCCATTACGGGGCCCTGAAGAACAGTCTGACGGTGGCTGTGCTCGGTACAGGGTTGGATAGAGCTTATCCCGCTGGCAATCGCGATTTGCAGAAAAAAATCTGCGAGCGGGCGCTGGTCGTTTCTGAGTATCCTCCCGGCAGCAAACCGGATGCAAGAAATTTTCCCCGGCGCAACCGGATAATCAGTGGTCTGTCAACTGCGGTGGTGGTTGTTCAGGCTCCAACTCGCAGCGGGGCTTTGATTACCGCTGATTTTGCTCTCGAACAGGGCCGGGATGTCTATGCTGTTCCGGGGCGGGCCCGGGAACCCCTGCACTCGGGTTGTCACCTGTTAATCAAGCAGGGGGCGGCCCTGGTGGAAACTGCTGAAGATATCCTGGATTGTCTTCAACTTGATGGAAAATTTACCCCGGCGGAAGGTAAAGTGGCTATTTCCGGGGCAGCCAAACAATTGCTGGAAGAATTATCCGATAAACCGACTCACCTGGATGAATTGGTTCATAAACAGGAGCTGGAAATAGGCGAATGTTCGCGACTGTTGATGGAACTGGAGCGAGAAAATCTTGCCCTGCCCCTGCCGGGACAGTTTTATCAGCGCAGTCCCGATTATCATCAACTTGAAATTGTTGAAGAAGCGAGTGATTAATTTTGTCCGCAAACCGACAACAAGAAGACCCTCCCTGGAAAACTGAAGCCTACAAACGTTTTATTCAATATTGCCGGCATGAGCGCGATTTTTCCGACGATACAATCAGGGCCTACCGGGCGGATCTGGATCAACTGGGGGGATTTATTTTGACTCTTGAACTGGGGGATAAACTGGAGGAGCTGGGCGAAGCGGAGCTTAAACAATACCTTGGTTGGTTGCGGGAACAGGGGCTGGCCGGCAGCACGGTGGAACGAAAAGTTGCAACCCTGCGCGCTTTTTATTCTTTCCTGGTCAAGAGACAGTTTCGGGAGGATAATCCGGCTGGCGATCTTACTTTTCGTGATCGGCGCCGGCAGCTGCCGACCGTCTGGAGTGAGAATGAAATCGAAAAGTTCCTGGAACTTCCGGATACTTCCACGGGGAGCGGGCGGCGAGACAGGGCGATTTTTGAAGTTCTGTATTCCACCGGCGCCCGGGTTTCAGAAGCAGTAGGACTGGACTGGGGGGATTACGCCCGCGAGAAAAATCAGTTAAAACTATTGGGCAAGGGGGGAGATGAACGTGTTGTCCCGCTGGGGCCGCCGGCAGTTCAGGCCCTGGAAGGCTACGCTCGTAAAGTGGATACTGATCCCGATGAACCGATGTTTAAAAATAGCAGGGGCGAACGGTTGTCAACCCGCGGAGTTCGTTACCTGGTTGATAAATACAGCGCTCGCTGCTCCGTTTCAAAATCTATAAGTCCCCATGTTTTTCGCCATAGCTGCGCGACCCACATGCTCAACCGGGGAGCTAATTTGCGGGTGGTCCAGGAACTTTTAGGACATACCAATATTTCCACGACCCAGGTTTATACCCACGTCTCTACCGACCAGCTCAAGCGAATTTACGACGAAACCCATCCCCGGGCCCACCAGCAGGATAGTTAAGTTTCAAGTTCAAAGTTTCAAGTTTAAAGCTTAAATCTTAAATTAAAAATCAAACTGTATTGCCCGGTCAAGCCGGGCAATGACGGGTAATTTGCTGGAGGGCAATGCCAGCCAGTTTTGCTTGTCATTCCGGGGCCCGACCCCGGAATCCATTTTTAATTTGAGTCACATATGTTTTTTTAAAGCCGGACATTAAGCTGAATAACTGCCGGGATAAGCCCGGCAATGACGTCAGGGGAGATGGATTACCGGTCAAGGTGGGGGATGACAAGCACTGGAAGGTCCTGGTTTTTTTACTGGATTTTCGGGAGGCGACAACTACAATCAAAAAGATTATTTTTGCTGCTTTCTGTGCAATTAAATCGGCAGATTGTATTTTTTTGGTGCATGAATTCAATTTAAGCTTAAAGTCTTCAGCCGGAACGTCGAAGATATAGATAGGGAAAGTGAAACTGGTGCTATAGTGAACGGAATGGGAGGTTAAATTTATGAGTAATTCTTTAGAATTTAATACTATTGATATGTATCAGGATGCTCTGAATGGTTCGGCCAAGCGCCATGAAGCCATTGCTGATAACCTATCCAACGTAAACACTCCCGGTTACAAGCGAAAAGAAGTTTCTTTCCAGAAAAGTCTCAAGCAGGCATATATGTCCAATAATTCTGGTTTTGGACCGGAAGGATTTGAAGATAGTGACAGGAAACCGGTCAAGGCCAACGTTTTCCAGGTCAAGGATACCAGTATGCGCAATGACAAGAATAATGTTGATCCCGACCGGGAAATGGCAAAACTGTCGAAAAATACCCTGTATTACACGGGTAGTTCAAGAATGCTTCAGCAGCAATTTGAGTATCTTAACCAGTTAATTCAAAATTTGGGTAAACCCTGACTTTTAGTGAGGTGAAATTATGGGTATGTTCAGTGCAATAAATACTGCCGGTTCTGGCCTGACGGCCGAACGGACCCGGATGGATGTTATTTCGGATAATATAGCCAATGCAAATACCACCCGGACTGAGGATGGTGGGCCATATATGCGCAAAGTGGTTCAATTTGAACCGCGGGGGGAAGAAGAAACGCTGCTCAGTGGGCTAACACCCTCAGAGCCGGGGCAGTCGAATATTGGCAAGGGGGTTCGTGTTCGCTCAATTACTGAAGCCGACGGCGAGGCTCGGCGGATGTATGAACCCAAGCATCCCGATGCCAATGAGGAAGGTTATGTTCTCAAACCCAACGTTGATCCCGCCAAGGAAATGGTGGATATGATAACTGCAACCCGGGCTTACGAGGCAAACGTGAGTTCAATTGATTCGGCTAAAAAGATGTTTAACGAGGCCTTGAGAATAGCCCGTTAAACGGTGATTTTTCCCATTCTAAAAAAAGTCTGGACATTGCCGGTGAGGGATGTTAAATTGATAATTGGAATCGTAAGTGGTGTGAATGAATGGAATGGGAGTGAGGAATCGTGAGTATTAGCTTTAATTTATCTTCCCTGACCCCATCCCCCGGGGATTTATCTACCTCCTCGATAGAAGATTCTGCAGATGAGTCGGCCAGCAGGGAGCTGGCGGATTCTTTTGCGGATACTTTAAGTGAAAAATTGAATCATGTTGAAGCTACCCAGCGAGACGCCCAGGAAAAAATGCGTCTTTTTGCTGCCGGTGAAATCGATAATATACATGATGTGACGGTTGCCCAGCAAAAGGCTAACATGGCAATGCGGGTTACCGGTTTGATTCGGGAAAAACTGATGCAGGGTTTTGATGAACTGAAACGGCTTCAATGATTATATTTTTCTAAAAAGATGAGAATTTTACTGAATATTTTTGTTTTATGAAGGAAATTAGATCAGCCTGGTAATTGATTGGGAAATCAATGATTGTGAATGGGAATAAATTTTAACAATACCGGTAAAATTATTTTACCGGGAGGGGAGAACAAAAAATGCCTGAGTTTATTCAGCAGCTTATCGATAGAGTCCAGTCGTTCTGGTTGGATTTAAACCAACAACAACAAATTATGGCGGGAATTATAGCGGTGGTGACCGTCTCCGTGATCGGGGGATTGTTCTACTGGTCTTTCCAGCCCCAGTATGTGGTTTTGTTTAACCGAAAAATGAGTCCCGAAGAGGCGTCGAAAATTGCTTCGGCCCTGGAGGAACGGGGGGAGGCTTACATAGTTGAGGACAATGTTATTAAAGTTCCTCTCAGTAAGGTTGACCGCTTGCGCCTTCAACTTGCCCAGGACGGAATTCAACCCTCTTCCACCGTCGGCTTTGAGATTTTTGAAAAGGGGGGCATAGGGATAACCAACTACGAAAGACAGGTTCGCTACAAGCGAGCCCTGGAGGGGGAACTTGTGCGAGCCCTCCAGAGCAACCCCAATTATGAACGAGCCGAGGTTAATGTGGCACTTCCCCAGAAAGAGGCACTGTTTGAAGAAGATAGAGAAGAAATTACAGCTTCGGTTAAACTTCAACTTAAGCCTTTTGCCAAGGTAAACAAGGAGAAGGTTCGGGGAGTTGTAAATCTTGTTTCCTACGGCGTCGTGGGACTGGATGCAGAAAATGTCATGGTGATGAACCAGGAAGGAGAAATACTTTCGGAAGACCTCCAGGGAGAGTCGTCGGTTGGCGACCGGCAGATGCAGCAGTTGCAGGTCAAGAGAGAAATAGAACAGAAGCTGGAAAGAAAATTGCAGCAATCACTGGGCCGCGTTCTCACCCGGGATCGGCTGGCCGTGGCTGTAACTGTCAACATGGATTTTGACCGGGTGGAGAAAAAAATGGAAGAATACCGCCAGCCGGAGGATTCTTTTGAACAGCTGGTTAAAAAAGAGAAAGAGAGTGACCGCCACCTGGAAGGCGGGGATATTCAGCCCGGTGGGGAAGCCGGCGTTGAAAGTAACATTCCCGGGTCCGAGATGGCTGAAGAAGGAAAAACTGAATATGATGAAACAAAATCCACCGTTGAATATTATGCCGATAAAAATGTCACAAATATAGTCCAGGATCCGGCAATAACTCGAGTTTCCGCTCTTGTAACCGTGGACGATAAAATCCGCCGCGAATATAATGACGAGGGAAAAATTGTTTTTAATTACGAAGATACGTCCGATGAAGAAATAGAAACGATTGAAGAGTTAGCTAAGGCGGCAGTGGGATTCAGCCAGGAACGTGACGACCAGGTTGCTGTTCGCAACCTGAGGTTTGACCGGGCGGACGAGTTGCGTCGCCGGCAGGAAGAAGCGCGGGAGGCGGAATTTCGCCGGCGGGTCATTTATTTCAGCATCATTGCCCTGGGGATTACCTTTCTTATAGCCGGGGCTTTGCTTCTCTGGCAGAAAAGGCGGGAAGCGGCCCAGGAGGCTGAATTTGAGCAGGAAATTCAACAGCAGGAGTCTGAACCGGCCCGGGACCTGATGGCCGAAGTTTCAGTCGAGGAAGCGGAAGAGGAACAGGAAGTCAAGCAACTGCGCCAGTCCGTGGAAGAAAATTCTGAAACCGCAGCCCAGGTCCTCCGCAGCTGGTTCGTGGAAGAGATATAACCTACATTTGTTCATTCGAATACTACCGGGGAATTTTAGATTGATAATGTTGTTTTAATTTATAGGATATGAATGAACGTGGATATATGTTATATTTTAGACAGGAAAATAATTACCCGGCGGAGGTTTGGGCATGGCCGAAGGTACTGAGAATTTAAGCGGAATCCGAAAAACAGCTATTTTGCTGGTTACGCTTGGTTCAGACGTCGCAGCTGAAATTTTCAAACACCTGAGTGACCAGGAAGTGGAAAAAATCAGCCTGGAGATTGCCCGGCTGGATACGGTGGAACCCGAGCTGCGCCAGGCGGTTCTCGATGAGTTCCAGGATATGCTTCAGGCCCAGGAATATATAAGCCAGGGGGGGATGGATGCCGCCCAGTCAATTCTGGAAAAAGCCCTTGGAGAAAACGAAGCCCGGGAGATGGTTGACCGGCTCACTTCCGCCCACGAAGTCCGGCCCTTTGAATTCATTCGCCATGCTGATCCTTCCCATATCATGAATTTTATCCAGGGAGAACATCCGCAGACTATTGCTCTTGTCCTTGCTTACCTGGACAGTGAGGTGGCTTCCAATATTGTTCAGCAGCTGCCTCCGGAAATTCAGGCTGATGTTTCCAAGAGAATTGCACTTATGGATCGAACTTCTCCGGAAATGATCCGGGAGGTAGAACGGGTCCTGGAACGTAAATTATCGTCTCTTGTTAACGAGGAATACGCTTCCACCGGGGGGATTGATGCTATAGTTGAAATGTTAAACAATGCCGATCGTTCGACGGAGAAAAGTATCCTGGAAACCCTTGAAGAGCAGGACCCGGAATTGGCCGAGGATATCCGCCGTCAGCTGTTTGTTTTTGAAGATATTACTCAGTTAGATGATTCAGCGGTCCAACGGGTGCTCCGGGAAGTTGAACAGGATGAGTTAACTCTGGCTCTAAAAGCGGTGGATGCCGAAGTCCAGGATAAAATATTTGATAACATGAGTAACCGGGCCGCCAGTATGGTCCAGGAGGAACTTGAATACATGGGGGCTGTGCGGGTTCGCGATGTGGAGGAAGCTCAGCAGGAGATTGTTAACGTGATCCGTCGACTGGAGGAAGAAGGCGAAATAGTGGTGGCCCGGGGAGGCGACGAGGAAATCATTGCCTGATAAAGTGTTTAAACCCGACGAAGTTCGGGATGAAGAGACTGAGATGACAGTAACCAACCTGGGAAGCGAGGAGAAGTTTGCCGGAAAAGTCTTAAAGAGCCTGAAAGAAAAAATTGATGAAGCCCGGGCGGAAATGAAAAAATTAAACCAGGAAATTGAAGAAAAAACGGGCCTGGCGGAGGAAAAGGCTGAAGAAATAAAAAACGAGGCTCGCCGGGAAGCCGAACAGATAAAAGAGGAAGCTGAAGAAGAAGCACAGGAAATCATTCAGGCTCGGGAGTCGAAAGTGGAGGAAGCCCGCCAGGAAGGTTATGAAGAAGGATATGAAGATGGTCAGCAGGAAGCTCGCTCTGATACGGCCCAGATGATTGCCCGGGGCGAAGAAATACTTTCCGAGGCTCAACGGGAACGTGAATCTTACCTCCTGGACCACCGGGATGAGCTTGTTCGCCTGGCCCGCCACTTGGCCGAACATATAGTTCGGAAAACTGTTGAGGTGGACGAGGAAGTAGCCGGCCGGGTGGTTGCTGACGCTCTCGATGAAATTAGTGAAGTTAAGGAAATTTCTCTTGTTCTTCACCCCGATGACTATGCTCTGGTAGAAGAAGTGATTGAAAACGAAAAACAAGAGCATCCCAGTCTGACGGAGATAACTCTTGTTGAAGATTCACGGCTGGAACCGGGGGGTTGTCTGATAAGAACGGATTTTGGTGACCTGGATGCTACTGTAGAGGGTCAGCTGGATCATCTCTCCGGGCAATTACTTACCAACGATGCCGGAAAATAAAACAGAATCTGAAAATATACTTACCGAGGCGGAAACTAAATGGGATTCTAATCCCCCGTTCAGGCTTCTTGGCCGGGTCAGTGAAGCCAGTGGGGTGATTGTTCATTCGATCGGACCCCGGGCTTCAGTGGGGGATTTATGTTACATTGAACAGCCGGACGGGGAACGGCTGGAAGCGGAAGTTGTTGGTTTTACCGACGAATACCTCCAGCTGATGCCGGTTGGCGAGATGCAGGGGATAAGCGATCGCAGCCGGGTGATCCCCACCGGGGAGTCTTTTAAAGTGCGGGCCGGCGAACAGATGCTGGGCAGAGTTGTTAACGGTCGGGGCCGGCCCATGGATGCCGGCCCCCCTTTTACCGGAGGGGAGCCTCTTCCTATATATCGTGAACCTCCCAGCAGTCTTCATCGCCAGCAGGTTGATGCCCCTTTACCTACCGGTGTCCGGGCGATCGATGGCTGTTTAACGCTGGGGAAAGGGCAGAGGATTGGAATTTTCAGCGGAAGCGGTGTGGGAAAAAGTACTCTGCTGGGGATGATAGCCCGTTACACGGAAGCAGAAATAAATGTAGTTTGCCTGGTGGGGGAGCGCCGGCGGGAGGTAAAGGATTTTATCGTTAAAAACCTGGACAGTGAGACAAAAGAAAAAACAGTTATGGTTGTTGCTACCAGTGACCAGCCGGCACTGCTGCGAATAAGGTGTGCTTTTATCGCCACTACAATTGCCGAGTATTTTCGGGACCAGGGGGCGGACGTTATGTTGATGATGGATTCGCTTACCCGCGTGGCCTGGGCTCAGCGGGAAATTGGTCTTGCCCGGGATGAACCGCCGGCCCGCCGGGGATTTCCGCCCTCGGTTTTTGATCTGATGCCCCGGTTGCTCGAAAGAAGTGGAGCCGGCGAAAATGGCACTATTACCGGTATCTACTCGGTTTTGGTTGAAGGGGATGACTTAAGCGAGCCTATAGCTGATACAGCCCGGGGAATACTGGACGGGCACATTACGTTAAATAGAGACCTGGCCGAGCGGAACCATTATCCGGCCATTGATGTCCTGGAGAGCGTAAGCCGGGTGATGATTGATGTAACGGGTAATGCCCACCAGGAGGCGGCCGGGAAGTTAAAAGAGGCCCTTGCCGTCTACCGGGACGCGGAAGATCTGATAAATATTGGAGCCTATGAAGAGGGGAGTAACCCCCAGATTGACTATGCCCTGGATCATATTGAACAGATAAATAATTTTCTTCGCCAGGGGATAAACGAGTCTTCAGATTTCGAGGAGACTGTCAATACCCTCCAGCAAATCTTTGCC
>JBNJDC010000021.1:0-11574 GCA_051744565.1 bacterium | reverse complement strand
GGACGTATATTTTGGAGACAGCGATTCCGACATAACTGACGGTCGCAAAGCGGGAATTACAGCCGTGAGAATTCAGCGAAGTGATAAATCTAATTATGATAAAAAATATAATCCCGGGAATTACGATGAGATAATCATTGAATCGACCACGGAGCACGACTGCACGTTTGAACCCTGGAAAACATCCGCTCGCAAAGTTAATAACCAGTTATTTCCCCGTGCAGCTTGATTTAAACGGTTAAGCCCCTTCCTTTTAGTTGCTTGTAAAAATCCCCATTAAAAATACAAAAACGGGTTGTTACGCCGGTCGGCGTAACAACCCGTTAATTGACTTTTACACTTTGCCCATACTGTTTTCAAAAAGTCATTCCTGCAAAAGCAAAATTAGTTCAAAAACTGTAAAACTTTCGGTTGCCGGGTCCAATCCGACAATGACAGGAGCTTAACTTTCCAGTTGATTTTAGGTGGTGAATAAATACTCCAGGATAGCCTGCTGGGAATGCATCCGGTTTTCCGCCTGGGGGAAGACGCGCGAATGGGAACCATCCATTACGTCGTCGGTTAGTTCCTCTCCCCTGTTAGCGGGCAGACAATGCATAACGATACATTCGTTATCAGCATGACTTAACAGTTCGTTGTTAACCTGGTAGGGTTCAAAAGTCTGCCGGCGAAGTTCTTCTTCGTCTTCGTCTCCCATGCTCACCCAGACGTCCGTATAAATAGCATCGGCTTCCTCAACGGCGCTAACCGGGTCAGTGGTTACCTTGATGTTCGGGTTACGTTTCTGCATTGGCTCGAGAATTTCATCAGCCGGTGCGAATTGCTCGGGGGCCGAGACAGTAAGCTGGAACCCAAACATACCGGCGGCATTAATCAGGGAGTGACAGACGTTGTTGCCGTCGCCCAGGTAAGCCATCTTCAGGTTTTCAAAATCGTCGCCCTTCTCTTCTACCAGGGTCATTACGTCGCCCATTGCCTGGCAGGGATGCAAAAGATCGGTAAGCCCGTTGATAACGGGGACCGAAGAACCTTCTGCCAGATCCATTACGTCCTGGTGGGAATAGGTCCTGATCATTATTGCATCAACGTAGCGAGCGAGCGTTTGAGCAGTATCGCCCATGGTTTCTCCCCGGGATAGCTGAAGGGTTTCTTTGCCCAGGTACATCGAGGTTCCTTTCAGCCGGTGCATGGCCATCCGGAAGGATACGTTGGTCCGGGTGGACGGCTTGGTGAAAATCATGGCCAGGGCCTTGTCTTCCTCACAATTTGCCCGGGCACCGTTTTTAAGTTCTATCCCCCGGTCTACAATTTTCTTCAGTGTATCAGGTTCGAAATCTCGTAGGTCTAAAAAATCTCGTTTACTCATCTTTCCAATACAGCCTCCACGTCTTTTAATCCGTTACCGGTCAGCAAACATACTGCCGGGAACTTGATGTTGTCAAGTTTTGCACTACCGGCCAGGCTTCTTAAACCGGCTACGCTGGTAACGCCGGCCGGTTCGGCAAATATCCCGCTGGTCGAAGCCAGGGCGCCGATATTATCCAGGATTTCTTCGTCATCAACAGTCACTGCTTCTCCATCCGTCTCCAGGACCGCCCGGACAGCAGCAATCCCGTCACTGGGAGCGTCAACCGCTATTGAGTCGGCCCGGGTGTTTGCACTTACAGTTTTCATCTCTATTTCGTCCGGTGCCGGCTGGCTGCCGGAAGCCCGGATACTTTCCACGGTCCGATTCACAGCAGCTGATTGACTGCTCTGAACAGAGATAATCTGGGGCAGCTTATTGATTAAGCCCAGTTCTTTCAGGTCCCGGAAGCCTTTCCAGACGCCGCTGATGATGTTTCCGTCACCGACGGGGACAAAGACGGACCCCGGGGCACTGTAGTCGAACTGTTCCCAGATTTCAAAAGCGACAGATTTTTTACCTTCCCTGGTAAAGGGATTAAAACCGGTGTTCCGGTTGAAGTAACCTTCTTCTTCACAGACGTCAACACATAATTCAAATGCTTCGTCGTAAGTGCCGTCAACCTGGCGAACATCGGCCCCGTAGACTTCAAGCTGGGCTATTTTTGCCTGGGGTGCGGAAGCGGGAACAAAAATGATAACCGGCATACCGCAGGAAGCCCCCATGCAGGCCCATGAGCAGCCGGCGTTCCCGGTTGATGCACAGGCCACCTTATCAATCCCTTTTTCCCGGGCAACAGTCATTACAACCGAACTGGCCCGGTCTTTAAAGGAAGCCGAAGGCAGACGGGTATCGTCCTTGAGAAACACTCCCCCCCCTACTTCTTCTTCAATTTCCTCGTTTGCATACAGGGGGGTCATCCCCATGTCCAGGGGCGGAATTTTGTCCAAAGATTCAATCGGATAAAGCGGAGCGTAGCGCCAGACATCCCGGCGGTCGTTGGAGCGCAATTTCTCGACAGAAAGCTCACTTTTTACCCCGGTATAGTCGTAGGTCGCGTCCAGGTTACCGCCGCATTTCTCGCAGAGATAACCGTCATAATCAGCGGGATGTTGAGCCCCGCATTCCAGGCAGACAAAACCGTTGTGATAATTTGTCATTGAAATTAACCCCTGGTGATTTCGGTTCCGGCTTCTCCGTCAAGCGCGGCCGGCATGTTGGCGGGCGAAGTAATTACGGCTCTCTCTCCACCGTTCTGGAGAAATTCAATTGCCGCTTCCACCTTGGGTTTCATGCTTCCGGGAGCAAAATGCCCTTCATCGATAAACTGCTGGGCTTCAGATATGGTAATACTGTCCAGTTCCTTTTCATCCGGTTCGCCAAAGTTCAGGCAAACTTTATCAACGTCGGTAGAAATCATGAAAAGATCTGAATCAATATTTGTGGCCAGCAAACTGGAAGCCCGGTCCTTGTCAATTACTGCGGGAATCCCGGCCAGTATGCCGTCATCTCGCCGGTAAACGGGGATTCCACCGCCACCAACGGCAATGACACTCTGGTTGTCTTCAATCAGAGTTTCAATCGATTTTTGTTCAACGATTCTCTGGGGGATCGGGGAAGGAACAACCCTTCGCCAGCCACGGCCAGAATCTTCTATAACATCCCAGTCATCTTCCTTCTCGTGCTCACGGGCTTCGTCCTCTTCCATAAACGGACCGATAGGCTTGGCCGGGTTATCAAAAGCAGGATCGTCCTTGTCGACTTCCACCCGGGTAACCACGGTAACCGCTTCTTTGTCAATTCCGCGTTTATCAAATTCATTTTTTAGAATTTGCTGAAAGTTGTAGCCAATCGCCCCCTGGGTATCGGCCACGCAGGAATCAAGCGGCACGCCGTGCAGTCCGGCCTGTTCCTTGGCCAGCTCGGCCCTGAGAAGAATAAAACCAACCTGGGGACCGTTTCCGTGACTTATTACAACATTCCACCCTTTTTCAATCATATCCGCAACATGACGCATGGTCTCTACAGCTGCTGAATACTGGTGGGGAACACTTTCCTCGCCTTCCTCACCCATCAATGAATTTCCACCTACTGCGACAACTGCTACTGGCATAATAATTCAGCCTCCTTAAAGTTTTCACATAATATTGAGCTAAAAGTTTTAAAGTTAATTTCTGTTTAGTTATTTCGTCTCTAAAAAATTGTTCCCGCCGGTGTAAACCGGGCAATGACATCCGGTTGATAAACTTTTTGAATATAACTTAGTTAGCAAAAATGTATGTTAGATATAAAACCGTGGATAAAAATAAAAACCCTGCGCCACCGGAATTATTCCGGTGGCGGCAGGGGTTGTTGGCCAATTTACATTGAAAGGGCCATGTAGGCTTTCTGAACGTGAAGCCGATTTTCAGCAATGTCCAGGATTATAGAACGATCCCCGGAAGCCACTTCATCGGTGACTTCATGGGTCCGATCAACCGGCATCGGATGGGAGAACAGACCGTCGTTGGTCATCTGCATCTTCTCCTCATCACAGATCCAGTCCTTGTACTGCATGGCCTTTTCAATTTCTTCTTCTTTATGGAACTCGCCGTTGCGATAGGCGTCGGTGCTCATCCAGTTACGGGAGTAGACAACGTCGGCATCGTCGTATGCTTCCACCGGGTCGTTGGTGACAGCAAACTCGGTGCCGTTTTCTTTACAGTTTTCTTCAGTCCACTCCATAACTTCTTCGTCCAGCTCATAGCCTTCCGGATGGGCAACGCGAACGTTCATGCCCATGCGAGAGGAAATAAGCATACTTTCCTGGACGGAACAGTGAGAACGAGCCAGAGCTCCATGCCCCCACTGGTGGACAATAGTCTTGTCCTGAAGGTCTTCGCCGAGATGTTTACGATAACCCATTACATCGGCTAACCCCTGGCAGGGATGGAAGCGATCATGGGCAAAACTGACCAGCGGCTTGTCCAGGTACTTATCATATTCCCTGAGGACTTCGTCGCCGCGACCGTAATGGTCAATCTTGTCCTCCAGCATACGGATACCTACTCCGGCGCCGTAACGGTTCATTACACCGGCAACGTCTTCAATCGTTTCTCCACCCTGCTCTTCAGGGTCTTCATCCAGCGATTCAAGACGCATACTTCCCGGTTCGATATACAACCCGTGTCCACCAAGTTCGGTGGCGGCAATCTCAAAGGACTGCCGGGTGCGAACCGAGGGGTTGTAGAAAAACATGAGGAAACTGCGGTCCTGCAGGACGTCGGTGTATTTGTCGCCAAACCGGTCCTGCTGCATTTCCTCGGCCAGTTCAATAATCTCCATGATCTCATCGCTGGAGATTTCCTGGGTGGTAATCAGTGATTTTCCGTTTAGACTGCTTTCGCGCAGAGCCATCGTTACATCAGCGCTCCCATGACTGCCTTTTGCGCGTGCAGTCGGTTTTCAGCTTCGTCAAACACAACGGACTGGCGACCGTCAATAACATCATCGGTAACTTCAAAACCACGATCAGCCGGCAGACAGTGCATGTAGAGGGCGTTGTCCTTGGCTTTATTCAGGGTCTCCTGGTCACACTTCCAGTCCTTGTTAGCCTCAAAAAGCTTCTTCATGCCCGATTCGTCACCCTCTGCAATGTTCGGGAACTCGTGCTTGGCTCCCCAGCATTTCGGGTAGACAACGTCGGCATCTTCAAAGGCTTCATCCATGTCGTAAGAAACCTCAAAACTTCCACCAGAGTTATCAGCATAATCATCACAGGCGTCAAGAATTTCATCATCCAGTTCAAAACCTTTCGGCTGGGCCTGGACAACATCCATCCCCATCTTTGTGGCAGCAATTATAGCTGATTGCGGCACACTCAACGGTTTCTCGTAGGAAGGAGAATATGCCCAGGACATAACGAACTTCTTATTCCGAAGGTCTCCAAGTTTCTCCTTCATGGTCATTACATCGGTGAGGGCCTGACAGGGATGATATTTGTCGCATTCCATATTAATAATTGGCACGTCGGTCCAGCGGGCAAATTCTTCTTCATAATTACTGGCTCTCCCGTAAACCCAGTCAGTTGGCGGACCATACATCCGAATAGCAATTGCATCACCGTAGCGTTCGAGGACACGAGCCACGTCCGAAACACGTTCCGTGGCATATGCTTCCTCGTCACCTTCTACCGCCGGGCGGTAAATTTTATCCGAGGAAAGAAAGTGAGCATGTCCGCCCATCTGCGTCATGCCCGACTCAAACGAGTTACGGGTGCGCAGGGATTGGTTATAGAAAATCATGTAAAGAGATTTATCCTCAAGAAGATGAGAATGCTTTTCCTCGAGGGCAAATCGTCTCTTAAGATCGAGCGCCATCTCAATAAAAGTTTCGATTTCCTCCCGTGTATAGTCGCGCAGGGTGAGAAAATCTCTACCATGTAAACTCTTTGTTTGCATAAAACAAAGCCTCCTTAAATTTAATTAGTTAAAGTTTATTAATAGTTAATTAAAAGTTTGTTACCAGAAACTTTAAGAGTTGCTAAATCGGCAGGCATCAAAATCCTTTTACGAAGGTTCACCTGCAATCTAATTGAGTTAACAAAATATAAGTTTATGAACTTCCTGTCAAGTCATAAACCACCGTTAAGGAGAAAAATGCCAAAATTTTGGTTGTGTAAGGTTTTGAAAGTAAAAATTGTATATTTACAATAAAAATTGTTATAAAAAAATTCAATTGTAATATTTTTTTAATATAACTAACTGCCGCTCAGTAGAGTAAAAATATGCCTGGTTATAAATCCTGTGTAGAAAATATAACCGACACCGACCAGACATACCGGATACAGAAACGGATGAAATTGTTTTGCCTCTCCCCCCTCCGGCGCGGGTTTCGAATAAAAATAGATAATAATACGAAAATAGTAAAAACAAGAAATTAAAATGCCGGCCAGTCCTAAAAGTAAAATAGAATAGTTCCCTCCGGCCAGTGCTGACTGGAAGAGGTGAAATTTACCGGTAAAACCACCGGTGGGAATTAAACCAATCAGGGCAATAATAGTAAAAGTTGCACACCCGCCCAGGAACCGGTGATAACGACCAAAACCACGAATAGACTCAAAATCCGGATCAGTTCGGTCACCGGTAATTTTAAAGATAATTCCATAAACAACAGCGTTCATGGCGATTAGAAGGAAAAGAAATTGGATAGCAGCGCTGTAGCCCCGGGGACTGAGTGCAGAAAATCCAACAAGTAAATAACCACACTGGGCTATTGTGCCGTAAATTAACAGTTTACGGGGATCTTTCTGGATAAGGGCCAGGAGGTTACCGCCGATAATTGTTAAAACAGCTAAAATTGTTAATAGGGGGTTCCAGGGAATAAATTGAAGTGGCAAGCGGGAGATGCGGATCAAGATGACAAAGGATGCCAGGCGGGGAATTATTGAAATATAATAGCTGGCGGGCGCTATTCCATCAATTTCCTCAAGAAATTGTACCCTGTGAAAAGGGATAACACCCGCCCGGTATATTAAGGATCCTATAACCAGAAACAGACCTATACCGGCGGTGGAAATAGCGGTTTCCAGTTCGGCTGCAATTTTTTCGAGTTCAAGTGAACCTGTATGGATAAAAACAAAGGCCGCCCCCAGCAGAAAGATTACCGTGCCCATCGAATCATATGTAAAAGAACAGAATAATTTTGGTTTTCCCGAGCTGTTTCTTTCGCCAAAAGAGCTTAAAAACCATGTGGAAAGAGAAATTAATTCCAGCCCGATAAAGATAACCAAAAGATGGTGACTGGCCGTGGCTGTCATCAGGCCTATAATTCCGGAAAGCAATAACAGGGTAAACTTTCCGGTGCTCTTTTTTAAATTATCTTCACCAAAAGAAATACCAAGAGTGAAAAGTAGAACCGCCAGCGACCCTCCGCCGGCCAGCCGGGCCAGTAAATTCGTATGAACCCCCGGCAGGTCTGTCCCTTTCAGGTAGTGCAGATTTGCCATAAAGGCCAGGATTACAGCCAGTAGAGCTAAAATAAGGTTTTGTTCGTCCTCTATTTCGAATAGTTGTTGAATCAGAATCAACAGCAAGCATATCCCGAGAATCAAAATGGGTGAAATATTAACCAGCATTTAATCGTACCTCCCGAAGAGTCTCCAGGGGAGTATAAATTTCAGGTTTTAATTGTTGAAAAAATCCGCCGGGATAAAATCCACGGAACACCAGGAAAATTAATAAGGCCAGGAGAATAACTATTCCGGTAAGTGGGTAATTGACTTTTATAGAAAATTTCCTTTTGTTCGAGTTGAATGAATACAGGCCAAAGAGTTTAAATAAAAATAAAGCTAAAATAAACAGCCCGAGCCCCCCGCAGAAAAATATCAGTCTATGGTAAGAATATAACCCGGAAAAAATGTGTAATCTGCCAGGAAAACCGGCAAAGGGTGGAAATCCCAAAATAACCAGGACGAACAAGAGAAAAATGATTTTAAACAAAGGAATTCTATCGGTGAAGGTTAAATAATTTTCGGACGAAAGTTCAGTCTTGGTAGTGGTTACTTCAAGTAACAATAATAAAGCGGGGCAGGACAAACCGTAAATCATAAAATTAAAAACTCCGGTCAAGACATTAAATTGTTCTCCTGTTACCGTGATCAGAAAAGGTAAGTAAAGCAAGCTGAGCATACCCCGGGACATGATATCCTTTGGTTTCTTCTGCCGCCAGGCTAACAGTCCGGTATATATCAGGGCTCCGGAAATTATCAGGCTGAGAATATAGCGCCAACGGAGTAATTGTGCTGGAAAAAGCGGCAACCAGAAGCGAATTAATCCATAAAAAACATATCCCGGCAACAATACTGAAAAGAGTGCCGGCAGGTAAAGGTTATTGGTTTTAAAAAGATCTACAAACCAGGTATGAAAAGGAACCAGCGGTAAGGACAGGGCAAAACTTAGAAACATCCCCCAGAAAATCAGGTTCGGGTATTGAAGTTGATTACTTATTTTAAGTAGAGAATCAACTGTCGGCACTCCGCCCGTCCAGCTTGCGTCTGTAAGCGATAGGGCAATCAAACAAAATAAAAACAAAAGATTGCCCGCTATTGTCATGAGAAAAAATTTATTCGGGAAATAGTTATTGTCGGGATCGGAAAAATCAACAAGCCATAAATAAGAAAAAATTAAAATGAGAGTCCAGAAGAAATAAAACGTCAATGGATTCTGGCTGGTAAAAATACCAGTTGCCAGTCCCCCGACGATCGAAAAACAGAAAGTATAATTTTTCTTTTCAGCGGGAAGAAAAGCAATAATAACCAGGGACAGGGTAAAAATCAAAGCCAGGAAAGGAAGGGAAAGTGGATTGAGAACAAGATGAAAATTAAATACTTCCGGAGACATGATTGTTCCCGATTGATATTCAAGCAACCAGTTTTGAGAAATAATGTTATACCAGACCAAAAGGAGGCAGAATAACGCAATCAAAAATCCAGTGAAATCAATAACCTCTTCCCTTACGGATTCCTTCCGGGAAGAGATGAAAGAGATAATGGCGCACAGGGAAAAAGAAAAAATCATAAGCAATGTTAGCATTATTGAATCAGGCTCCCGCAAACCAGACGGTTAAAATAAATAAAAAGAATAAAAGAATGAGAATTTTTTTCAGATCATATTCGCGCTTGCAATCAATCTCAACCAGATTCAAGCAGACAGCAAAAGTTTCAACCGCTGCAGCTGTAAGGGCGGGTATTGCTGCAAAGATCAATTTATCAACTAATTCTTCCAGTAAGTAGCATATTTTTTTAAAGGGTCTTACCAGGTATCGGTTAAAAATTTTGTCCGGTTGCTGAAGCAAAACGGTGAAATTTTTCAATTTTTCAAATAGATAGGTATTTTTTTCAGTTTTTAGAAAATTAGTTGAGTATAAAACAAAGGCAGTTGCGAGCCCGGTCAGGAGAATGAAAAATTCTACCAGTTGGAAAACCTGGTTTGAAACGATTAAATTTTCTTTAACTGGAAAGGGCAGAAAATAATAAGCCGCTGTATTAATAAACAAGATACCCGCCGCCCCGACCAGACATACAAAAAGCCCGGGAGTAAAACGGTAAATTGTTGTTTCATCGGTAGAGGTGGTGGTAATAAAATTAAAAATTATTTTAAAAACATAAAACCCGGTCAGAAAAATTCCCGGCAGTAAAAGGAGCAATAATACTGGTGATTGATCAAGCAGGTAGAGGCCGATCCGTGAGCGGGCCCCCGGGAGCTGAAAAACGACGGCCGGTAAACCGCTAATTCCCAGGGCGCCAAGAATTATAAAAATACCGGGAAGAGAAAGAAAATGTATTGAAGGACTTGCGAATATGTCCGTTTTTTTAATTTTCCTGATCCCGGTGCCCATAAGACCACCGATGAGCAGTAAATTGGCCGAAGCAATTGTCACAGAATGAAAAACCACGGCTCCTCCGGCCCCGAGCCCAACCAGCAGCCAGGCTGTCTGGTTTACGGTGGAATAGATAATAATTTTCAGGTAATTTTTACTGCTCGCAGCTAGAAAGCCGGTTATGATAACGCTAAGAATTCCCGCGGATTGAAAAATATATTTCAGTTGTAACATCTCCTCACCCGGGAAACTAAAACGATGTAAAATAACTAATAACAGCGGGAGCTGGAGAACACAAATTGAGGTTAAAATAACCATGGGCAGAGAGATCATTTCCGGGGGCCAAAAATGAAACGGGAATTGTCCACTTTTTAACAAGATACTAATCAGCAATGTTATTCCAACCAGTAAAAGCGACAGGGATTCGGGCAATTTAAGTCCGATCAAATGAGATTGACCGCTGGCCGAAGCAATTATAACCACGGCCAGCAGGAGGAATATATCGGCAGTTATATTCAGGGTAAATGGTATTTTTTTCTGCCAGTTCCTTTTTTTTCCGGATTGATTGAAGCCGCCGCTGATAAAAGACAATAAACTCAGTCCCATCCAGGTCGCTAATAAAAGGAAAATATCTCCCGTGGTTATTAACAGAAAAATTAAAACTGCAAACAGGTCCAGAAAAATAAAAAAACGTTTATAATTTGCTTTCCGTTTCAGGTGATGCAGAGCAAGAAAATGTAAAAGGGCCAGGATTGTTCCGGCTGTAGCCAGTAAATAGATGACGTTGGGATTAAGGTGCAGTTCAAGTCCGGTGGTGAAATTTTTAAAATTTATCCACTCCCCCAGCACCACTCTGGCAGGTGCTTCGGCTTTGAAAAATATAATCCAGCAAACAAGGGCGCAAAAAACAGAACCTGTTGTTGAAAGCATTCCTGTAAAATTACGGGAAAATTTTCGCCAGCCCGCAAGGTTGAAGGCAACGGCCCACAGGGGCAGAAATATAATTGTCAGCAAGCCGAAACCTGCTATATTACTCATTTTTTAAATTCTCTTCCCGGTGAACGATAGTTATTCCGGCGAATAATCTTATAAAGGTTACAACGAAAAATACAAGAACATAAAATCGTCCGGTTGCCGCCCCCAGAAAATAACTGGCTGTAAAAATAGAAAGTAAGATGGAATTAAATATAAAAAACAGGAAAATAAGTTTCATTTTGCGTTCGGGGTGAGTGACAAATCCTGCTGTGGCGATTGAAAAAAGGATCATAAATATAATTAGAAAAGAGGAATACATACTAATTATCTCCCGATTGAACCAGGTGTCCGGCGCCTGTGTACAATAGAACAAAAAATAGAGCAAGCAGAGGAATAATAATAATATAGCGGTCCAAAAACAGGGTAGATAGATATTGAACGGGATTACCGCCCGCAAGGTCAACTGCAAATTTACCGGGTAATTGCTTGGGTGGGTTAAACAAAGTCGCAGAATAGAGGATTAACCCGGTAAGAACAACAAATATGACTCCCCCACTTTTTAACCTTGACAGAGAATAAAAAGAATCAGGATCAATACTATCAGGTTCAGCAAATAGTCCGAATATAAAAATAATTGGCGCAAGAATGAACAATAGCATCAAATAAGGGGCATTAAAAACAAACAAAAAAACTGCAGCACCGGTAGCGTTTATCAGGAGCAAACCGCCCCAGGGCCGGGTTTTGTTGGGCTTTAGGACCTGGCGCAGCTCTTCTTCCGCGCCTCAAGGGCAGCAGGGAAAGCCGCCCTTCTTGTCTTTTCAGGCAGAGTTGCGTAT
>JBNJDC010000020.1:0-12541 GCA_051744565.1 bacterium | reverse complement strand
ACGTATATGATGAACAGTATCAGGGGCCTCTGGACAGTTTGCTGGAAGCTGCACGGAAGCAGGATGTTGAACTGAGCAGGGTTAGTATTTCAAGACTCTTGGATGAGTTTGTCAGTCATATTAATATGCGCGATGATTGGACGGTGAACACCCTTTCCAGTTATCTGCTGATATTTTCTGAGCTTGTGCGAATAAAAACACGGGCAATGTTGCCTTCCCCCGGGCGAGAAAAACCTGAAAAAGACAGAAGGGAACTGGACGGGGAACGAGAATTTTTTCAGAAATTGGGAGGGGAACTAAGGGATAAAGCGCGTTTGCGTTCCCGGCTGTTTGACACCCGGCCCGATGTCCCGGATAGAGTGGAAAAAGGGGAAACTAAATACGAAGAGGTTACTCTTTTTGAATTGATTAAAGCTTTTCGCCAGGTAATGGTAACGCGGCGGGAAGGCAGTGAAATTCCTGATTTTGATCTTACTGATAATTTTCAGGTTGAAGAAAGAAAAGAACATATTATGTCGCTGACTGATTCCGGAGAAAAAATACCTTTTTATGATTTGCTGAGCTCGCGTCCGGGGCGTGAGGAAGTTATTGTTACTTTTCTTGCCCTGCTGCAACTGGTCAAAAATGAAAGGTTATCAATTATTCGTCACCGCGATTCCGAGGAGATTTTTGTCACCGGAAATGGGGAGAAAAATGAAAACTGAACAGGAAACGAAAAATTTAAGTTTGGAGGATATTGACCTCGATTCAACCGGCGAGTTACGGGCGGTGATTGAAGCAGCTCTTTTTGTTGCCGAAGATTCTTTAACAGCTTCTGAACTTGCAGAAATCCTACCGGTGGATGGTAACCGTGTCCTCGAGATAATCAGGGATTTAAAGGAAGAGTATGATGAAGAAAAACGAGGTGTTCAGCTTGTTAAACTCTCCGGTGGTTTTAAAATGACCACCCGGGAAAAACATTATCAAGTTTTGAAAAAACTTTTTGGGCGGCGGACTCTCCAGAGAATTACAGATTCCGCCCTTGAAACGCTGGTTATCATCGCCTACTATCAGCCGGTTACCCGGGCGGAAGTGGAATCGGTGCGGGGGGTAAACAGCCAGTCGGTAATCAAGACCCTGCTGGAAAAAGGATTTGTTAAAATAAGTGGCCGCCGCGACGAAATTGGCCGGCCCATGGAATATAAGACAACGGATAAGTTTCTTGATTATTTTGGACTTAATACTTTAAACGATCTTCCCGACGAAGATGAAGTTGAAGACATTATTCCCGAGTTTGAATGAGGTTCAGTGATCAATTTGCGTCTTAACAAATTTCTTGCCCACTGTGGTGCTGGTTCCAGGCGGCAGTGCGATACGTATATTCAGCGGGGCCGGGTTCAGGTTAATGATACGGTTTGTGTTGAACCGGGCCGGGCTGTTGAACCGGGCGTGGACGTGGTTCTATTTGACGGCGACCCCCAGCGGCTGGAGAAAAACGTTTATTTTCGTTATTATAAACCTGTCGGCCAGGCGACAACTCTTGGAGATCCACATATAGAAAATACGCTGGAGGATGTCGTGGCGAAAATTGACCAGCGAGTTTATCCTGTAGGTCGGTTGGACCAGGACAGCCGGGGACTTTTGCTCTTAACAAATGACGGTGATTTGAGTCATAAACTCACTCACCCTTCCGGGGGAGTGGCGAAAATTTACGAGGTGGAATTAAATCGTTCCCCCGCCGCAAGTGTCCTGCAGATAATGAGTGAAAAGGGAGTTCACCTGGATGGCCGGCAGACACTGCCGGTTAAATTTATTGATGTCGAGGGGAATGAGCTTGTTTTACAGCTAAAAGAGGGGCGAAACCGGCAGATAAGGCGAATGTTTGAAAAATTCAACTACAAAGTAACTGATTTATTGCGCACTTCTATTGGACCTTTAACCCTGGAGGGGCTTCAGCCCGGCGAACTGGAGGAGCTGGATGAAGCTACAGTGGAAAAATTAAGAGAGGGAGCATATGAATGAGTGAAGAACTGGAAAATTTACGTTCTGAAATAGACGCGATAGATTCTGAAATTGTTGAGAACCTTAACCGCCGGGCCCGGGTGGTCAAAAAGATCGGTGAAATAAAGCGGAAAAATGATATGCAGCTGTATGCCCCGGGCCGGGAACGGGAAGTTATTGACAGGCTTGTTCGCCTGGGAGGCGAGGAGTTTCCCGCCGCTTCTTTAAAACAGATATATCGAGAAATTATTGCCACTTGCCTGAACCTTGAAAAACCGGTTCGGGTTGCGTATCTTGGCCCGGAGGCGACCTTTACCCATTCGGCCGCCCTGGACAAATTTGGTCGGTCCAGTGAACTTGCGGCTTATGATTCGGTCTCCCGGGTTTTTGATGCTGTTGAGCGCGGGGATGCTAATTTTGGACTGGTTCCCGTGGAAAGCAGTCGAGAGGGGGCGGTTCGTCATACGCTTGATCGGTTTATTGAATCAAACCTTTCCATCTGCAGTGAAACTTACCTGATGATTAACCTTTACTTGCTCAGTAACGAAGAAAAATTGGAGGATGTTGAAATAGTATATTCCCACCGCCAGGCAATAGAACAGGCCAGTAGCTGGTTGGAAGAAAAAATGCCCGGTGCAGAGGTTAAACGGGTAAACAGCACGGCTGAAGCGGCAAGTATTGCGGCGGAGGATAAAAAAACAGCAGCGGTGGCCGCCGAAGCGGCCGCCGATCTTTATGATCTTGATGTGCTGGCCCGGCAGATTGAAAATCGTCCGGATAATTATACCCGTTTTCTTGTCATTGGTGACCAGATCCCCGAGCCGACCGGTGATGATAAAACAAGCATAGCCTTTTCGGTCCAGGATAGAGCTGGCGCCCTCTACGAGATGCTGGAGCCCTTCGGTCGGCGGGGGATTAATATGACAAAAATTGAGTCCCGGCCTTCCAAAAGTAAGACCTGGGATTATATATTTTTTGTTGATTTCATGGGCCATCGGGACGATGAAACAATAACAGAATTGCTGTCAGGTTTAAAATCACGATCACCATTTTTTAAAATATTAGGTTCATATCCACGGGAGGAACCATTCGATGAGCGATAGTGAATTACCGGAAAATTTTATTAGACCGGAACTTGAAGAAATTAACGCTTACCAGCCGGGTAAACCCCGCCGGGAGATTCAGAGGGAGTATAACCTGGATGAACTTCCGGTTAAACTGGCTTCGAACGAGAATCCTTTTTCGCCGCCCGACTTTCTGAAACAGGTTTACCGGGAAGAATTTGAGAAATTAAACCGTTATCCCGACGGCGGTTGTTATTACTTGAAACGGGCCCTGGCCGAGAATTATGACTGGCCAGCGGAGGGCATAATTTTGGGGGCCGGCAGTGATGAGGTCCTTGATTGCCTGGCCAAGTCCACCCTGCGTCCCGGAGATGAAATTATAACCGCGGACCCGGCTTTTGTTATGTATAAAATTGATGCAAATATGATGGGCGCCACGCCGGTTGAAGTCCCTCTGGACGAAAAATTTGATATTGATCTGGAGGGGTTCCTGGACAGAATAACTGATTCAACTCGCTGGATCTGTCTGCCAAATCCGAACAATCCGACTTCCCGTTATTTAACTGCCAGTCAGCTGCAGAATTTTATTGCTGAGGTTCCCGCGGATTGCCTGGTTGTAATGGACGAAGCTTATGCGGAACTGATGGTTCAATCGGATTATCCGGATGGAGTTGAACTTCTTCGAAATCGGCGGGACGACGCCCCCGAAATTGTAGTGCTGCGGACCCTTTCCAAAGCATACGGCCTGGCAGGATTAAGGGTGGGTTACGGCCTGATGAACCCCAGGCTGGCAACACAGTTGAACAAGGTCCGCCCGCCCTTTAACGTTACCAGGCCCTCGCAGGTGGTTGCCCGGCGTGCTTTGGAGGGAAACGACTACCTGGAGAAAGTTCGGCGAGTTTTAGCCAGGGAACGAAAAAAATTGGTAAAAGAACTGGAGGAGAGGGGGTATCCGGTTGTGCCCCCCGCAGCTAACTTCATGCTTGTTCGGGCTGCAAAAGAAAATACCGCGGGTGAAATCTGTGAAAAATTGCTGGCTGAAGGGGTAATTGTGCGGTCAATGGCTCCCTATGGCCTGGAAGATTATTTCAGGTTATCGGTCGGTCAACCGGAAGAAAACGAACTTTTCCTGCGCAAACTGGATAAAATCAGTGAGTGAGAGTGAGTGGCTGCATATAGTGGGCCTGGGCTTGATTGGGGGATCGGTGGCCCGGGGGTTGAAGGAAAACAATTATAAATTAACGGGCTGGGATAAAGACGGTGAAAGTCGAAAAAAAGCGCTGGCGAGTGGCCTGATAGAGGAAGCATTCCCCCCGGAGGAGTTGCCGTCGGCTGTAGACGGCGTTCTACTTGCAGTTCCGGTCCCGGCAATGGTTGGAATTGTTAGAGAAATGATAAATTCTGGCGGGAATCTTCCCCGATACATTACCGATGTTGGTTCCACCAAGAACTGGATTTTTGAAAAAATGGTTGAGATATTACCGGAGGGATGTTCTTTTATCGGTGGCCACCCGATGGCTGGTTCGGAAAAAAACGGCCTGGAAGCTTCAGATCCCCTGCTGTTTGAAAACGCGATCTGTGTCCTGTCGCCCGGAGAAAAAGAAAATAATCAGGAGTTTAAGTCTGTTAAGAAGTTATGGGAGGATCTGGGGGCTCATATCATGATTCTTGATGCCCCGACCCATGACCGGGTGGTGGCCCGGGTGAGTCATCTGCCTCACCTGGTGGCTGCTGCTCTGGTGCGGATAGCCGGAAAAAAATTAAAAGATAAGACTCTGCCCCTGGCGGCCGGCGGGTTCAGGGATACCACCAGGATTGCCGGAAGTGATCCCGGTCTGTGGCGGGATATACTGGAAACAAACAGCCACAGGATCCTTGAAACAATAACTGAGTTTCAAAAAGCGCTTGCTCATGTAGAATCTTTATTAACTGAAAAAAACTGGAACGGATTGACGGACTGGCTGGAAGAATCCCGTGAGCTTCGAGAAGAAATACCGGCGCGAACCAAGGGGCTTCTGGGCAGTTTGTTTGAGTTACGTATCCAGGCTCCGGACAGGCCGGGTATACTGTCGGAAGTTACGGGTATCCTGGGAGAAGCTGAAATTAACATCTGTGACATAGAGGTTCTGCGGGTGCGGGAGGGAGAAAAAGGAACAATAAAACTTGCTTTTAGACGTGCAGAAGAAAAAGAAGAAGCTGAACAATTATTACAAAATAAAGCCCGGGGAATTGAGATAATATGAAGGAAAATAAAAAAGAAGTAATTGCAATCGATGGACCGGCGGGAAGCGGTAAAAGCACTGTTGCCAAAGAAGTGGCCCGGCACCTGGAATGGGATTATATTGACACGGGGGCCATGTATCGCTGCCTTTGCTTGAAGGCTCTGGGCAACGACGTGGACGTTGATAATGAAGAAAAACTGGTAACATTTCTGGAAGAAACCGAAATGCGGATGACGTTTGAAGACGGTGAGTTAAGGGTGTACATGGACGGGGAGGACGTATCGGAAGCCATTCGCGATAACAGGGTAAATAAAAAAGTGAGCCGGGTGGCGGCCCTTCCCCGGGTACGGGAACACCTGGTGGAAAAACAGCGGGAAATGGGAAAGGCCGGGGGAGTGGTCATGGACGGGCGTGATATAGGGACGGTTGTGTTCCCGGACGCTCGTTATAAGTTTTTCCTTGATGCCTCGCTTGATATCCGGGCCAACCGTCGATATAATGAGCTTAAAGAGAAGAAAAAGGATCAGGAAATTAGTTTTCAGTCGGTGGTGGAAGAAATTAAGGAACGTGATGCTACCGACAGGGGGAGGGCAGATGGTCCGTTGAAACCTGCTGAAGATGCTGTTCACATTGACACGTCGGATTATAATGTTAAAGAAGTGGTTGAAAAATTGCTTTCTGAGATAAACGAGGTATAGTTAAGTGAGGGAGCAACGCAGGTGGTATTACCGTTTATCCCAGGGGGTTGTGGGCTTAATTTTTCGCATTTATTTTCGTCATCAAACAGAAGGAATAAATAATTTACCTGAAAATAAAGGAGCCGTGATAGCAACAAATCACGTAAGTGTTCTTGATCCACCAATGATCATGGTCGACTTACCGCGGCCGATTCATAGTATGGCCAAGCAATCTCTGCATGACATTCCTTTATTTGGTTCACTTATCCGAGCATTCCATACTTTTCCTGTCCGTCGAGGGGGATTTAACCGGGGGGCAATGAGAAAAGCTGTAGAGGTGCTTCGGGACGGGAATTTACTGCTGATGTTTCCGGAAGGCACTCGCAGCCGCGATGGTGATCTGCAGAGGTTCCGACCGGGAATTGGAAAAATAATAATGGAATCGGGATGCGGGGTTTTGCCCGGGTATTTGCAAGGAGCTTTTGAAGCCTGTCCTCCCGGCAGCTGGTTGCCAAGGCCCCGAAAAACTTCTTTTCATCTTGGGGAAATTGAGAATTATTCCGATGTTTATGATAAGCATAATCGAGAAAATTATCAGAAGATTGCTGATAGTATTAAAAATTCCATAATAAATATACGAGAACAGGTAGAAGATTGATATTTAAATTGAGAACAATTTAACTTTAAATCTATTTTTAGCTCAGGAGGTTGTAAGAAGCATGGCTGAACCCAAACCCACAATGCTGGATCCCGAGGATGACAATCTTGATTATAAAGAAGTTGATTTTGAGGAAGAAGTTGAAAATGCACAACCGGTGGAAATTGAAGAAGGGGCACTGTTTGAAGGTGAGGTAGTGCAGGTTGAAGATGACCACGCACTGGTGGATATTGGAGCTAAAAGCGAAGGGATTCTCCCTTTTGATCGATTGCACCGGGGTTCAATATCGGAGGAGGATTTGAAATTAGTTAAAGTAATCGAACGGGAGCACGAGGGGGAAGCACCTCTCCTGAGTGAAAAAGAAGCTGTTGCAGATAAAATGTGGAATGAAATCGAGCAGGCCTGTTCGAAGGAGAATTCAATTGAAGGAACTATTTTCAAAAAGATCAAGGGCGGTTTTCTGGTCGAAATTTTTGATGAATTGACGGCTTTCATGCCTCTTTCTCACCTGAGCATCAACAGGAAAAGCAACCTGGATAAATACATAGATAAATCGTTTGAAATGAAAGTCCTGGAGTTTGATCGGGAAGAGGCGAACGTGGTTGTCTCCCGGCGCGAACACCTGGAAGAAAAACGACGGGCTGAGCAGGATGAGTTTTTTGGCAACCGGGAAGTAGGAGAATGGGTTGAAGGAACTGTTAAAAATATTGTTAATTTTGGTGCTTTTATTAATCTTGGTCCGGTAGATGGACTTCTGCACAAGAGTGACGTGGCCTGGGGGGCAGTGCGCAACGTGGAGGATTATCTTACCCTGGGAGAAAAAGTTGAGGTTAAAATTCTGGACATGGACCAGGAAGAAAGCAAAGTTTCCCTGGGATTAAAACAAAAATATTCTGATCCCTGGGAGGATATTGAGGGGAAATATGAGGTGGGCGAGGTAACGACCGGGGAAATCGTGGATGTCTGGAGCGATGGTGTGTTTGTTCGGCTGGAACGAGACGTTGAGGGAAAGGTCCCGGAAGAGGAACTGGCCTGGACGAAAACGTGGCAGCATCCCGAGGATCAGTTTAAAGAGGGGGAAAAGATGGAAGTGAAAATCATGGGAATAGATCCGGAGCGCCGGCATGTTGATTTGAGTCGCAAGCAGACCGGCAGCAACCCGTGGGAAATTTTGCAGAAACGGTTCCCGGAAGGAACAGTTCTGTCGGCTCCCGTGGTTGATATTACAAAAAAGTTTATAAATGTTCAATTGCTTGAGAATGTTAAAGGCCGGATTAAAAAGTCAAATATAAACTGGGAAAATGATGAAGTTAATCTTTTTGATCGTTTTTCCATCGGTCAGAAGGTTAAATGTAAAGTTTTAAAATTAAATTCCAGGGAACAGATTGTTGAACTGGGGATCAAACAGATGCTACCTGATCCCTGGGTCAAGAAAGCCCGCCAGTATCCGCCGGGGACCACGGTTGAGGGGACTGTAACCAGCATCCTTCAATTTGGAGCTTTTGTTCGCCTGGAGAAGGGATTGGAAGGCCTCGTTCATGTTAGTGAAATGTCCGAGGGCAAGAAAGTCAATCCTTTTGAAGAGGTCGCCGAAGGAGAAGAAGTGGGAGTAAAGGTCCTCTCTATAGATGAAGAGGAGAGAAAAATTGATCTCAGCATCCAGGGGTATCGTGAGGAACAGCAGCGTGAGCAGATGGAGGAATATATGAAAGATTCCGACCAATCCTCCGGCGGAGAAATGACTTTTGGCGACCTTGTTGGGGAGGATTTAAATAACCTTATGGAAGGTTGATTTCCGGTGGCAAAAGAATCCCCGGATTGGTCCTCCAGTCACCGGGAGGCGGTCCGGGCAATTGAAAATGAACTTGGTAGGGAAATTTGTGGAGTTTTTACCGACTCCGGTCTCCCCTGTAAAAAATGGCCTGTAGATAAATCCCACGGACGTTGCAGCGAGCATGCTTCCCGAACAAATAATACAGCATCTCCCCGTCAGGTTGAAGTTACTTCTACCTCAGAAAATAATTCCAATCCGGTCAATATTACTACAAAATTTGAACATATTTTACGTCCGGGGGTTATTTTATCCCTGATAGCTGGCGGTTTGCTAATTGGTTTGCTTTTAACGGGGGGACTATTTTATTATTCAGGGGATTTGTCGGCTTCAATTTCTAAAGTTAATTCACCGGAGGAGCCGGAAAATAATTCTGTTCAAAACAGTTTTACATTTGAACGGATGAATCGTTTGTTTGAGGCTGGTGAATATAAAAAACTGGAACAAAATTTAGATCAACTGGCAAAAAGTGAAGAGGCGGAAAAAAGCGAAAGAGCTCTTTATTACCTGTTTGTTTTATACCAGCGGACCGGTCGACAAGAAAAAGCTTTGGTTGCAGGGGAAAATTTTGTAAAAAATCACCCTGAACACACCCGGGCACCGGAAGTTTTATACAGCCTGGTAGAAATTGCCGCCGTAGTTTTGAAGAAAAAAACAAAGGCCGAAAACTATTATCAACGACTTGAGAGGGAATATCCTGATTCGCCATGGACGGAAAAAGCCGCTACATTTTTGTAATTTTATGTTTGTCGTGGTTAATAATATTCAGCTGCACCCCCCTGCGGGGACAGGATACTGCTCTGCCCGAGCAGACGGTAGACACCTCGCCGGAACAAGCCGATACTTATGGCCAAGAGGGGCGTCAGCCCGAGGATTCCCTGACCCAGTATAAAGAAGGTTTTTTAGCCCACCGGGTTGACGGAAACCTTCCCGAGGCCACAAACAGGCTGCGGCGGGCGATAAATATGGATGAGAAAAACTGGCGGGCGTTGTATGAGATGGGAAAAGTTTATTATGCCCGGGGATTGAACGATTCAGCAGTTCAAACGTGGGAAAAGGGGCTGGAGGCTCCTTCACGGTTTCGGAGCTGGTTTGAACGTGAGCTTTCCTCCCACCGGTTGCGCTATGGTGATTTTGCTACCTCGCCCGCCACAAAGTTGGAATGGAGTTTCCTCGGAAGGGTAAAAGGAAATGTCCTGGGCAGAGAGAAAAATATCAATCCGTCCGCGCTGCAGCTGGTTGAGGGAGAAGGTTTTTTATCGGCTTCCTATGGCTCGGGAAGTGTTATTAAATATTCGGACGGCGGGCGGTTGATAAAAAGGTGGGATAATTTTAATAAACCGGTTGATATTGCCTCTCACCCGAATCGGGGCTATCTGGTGGCAGATTATGAGAAAAATACAATTCATTTGATTACTCCGGAGAATGGGGTGGAAATATTTTCTGAGGCAATTGATTCCCCCTGGCGGTTGCTGACGCTGGAGAACAAGATTTTTGTCTACAGCGATAGTCAGCGAAAGTTGGTTCAACTGAATTATGAAGGGGATACGGTTGCTGAGCTCTGGGAGGCTTCTCCGGGCAATAGAATTGAGGATTTAACGGTGGGACCAGCGGGGAATTTCTGGATTATTGAAAGAAGCCAAAACCAGTTAATTGTAATTAATCAGCTGGGCGAGACCGTAAATGAGTATAATTATGAGCCGCGGGATAATTACAGGCGGATCAGGTGGATAGACGGCGAGCTGTTTATGGACGGGGAACAGGGACTTGTGAATTTTGAACCGGGGGGCGAAGCATCACCGCTTGTTGCAGATGGTGAGGTAATAAGTGGGTCACAGATTTCCGATGTTTTTATCCACGGGGATCGGCTGTACGTTTCGCGTTTTGAAGAGAGTGATATATTGATTTATCGTTCGCCGCGTCAGCCAGAACCGGATATTTTAATCCAGGACCGCCGCTATCATTTTGAAAACTATCCCGTAATCCGGCTAAATTTAATTATTGATGATCCGCTTAGAAGCGACCGTTTTCGGACCATGGGCGATCATGATTTTGGAGTCCACATCTCAAACCAGGAATCTCTTCCCAGTTTTTTAAGACGTACCCGGCAAATTTTTACCCCGACCTGGTATCTGGTCGTGGACAATCGTTTTGCTTCTGTATCCCTCTGGGAAGAAATGCGCGCTTATCTCGAAAAAATCATAACCAATGCCCCCGATGATACCCGGGGGTCAATCCTCGAGCTGGCTCGCCAGAAAACCGTCCAGGGGTTGACGGATTCCCGGGTTTATCTGCGTAATGCTCTTAATTCTATCCTTCTGCACGAGGAGCAAAAACCCGGAGATAATGATCAGGTGATGGTTGAATATCTTGATCGTATTTTTGATCTGGCGACTGCCCGTCGGGGTCCGGTGGGCATAATTTTATTTTCCCCCCATTTGCAAAAAAACCAGCAGGAGTTCGCCCGGCTGGCCAACCGGGCCCGGAACAACAAAACACCACTCGTGGTAATTTCACCTTCCTCCACACCACTGCCGCAAAATCATCATTTGAAAGCGGCGGATGAGATTTTAACTCAAAATTTTACCAATCTTGATTCTTTGCGGGTTTGGGATTTTTATGAAACAAATATAAACCGTCACTTTACGGCTGTGTTTCGCAGTCCGGTGGGGGTCCTGGAGCACGCCCGGTGGATGGACCTTGCCCTTGAGTTTCGGTATTTGAATCGAGTTTATAATTTTGACGGGGGTTATGTCCTCCCGTGAATTCAAGCGACAAATTTGAACAAGAACGCCGGGAAATGGTTGAACGTCAGCTTAAAGCTCGTAATATCACCAGCGAAGCTGTCCTGGAGGCAATGGCAAAAATCCCCCGGGAAAAATTTGTTCGCTCCGAAGACAAAAAACGGGCCTATTCTGATATGGCTTTACCCATCCAGGCGGGCCAGACTATATCCCAGCCCTATATTGTTGCTTTGATGAGTCAGCAACTTAATTTAAAAGCCGGCCACCGTGTTCTGGAAGTGGGCACCGGCTCCGGCTACCAGACAGCTGTTCTGGCAGAATTAGGAGCCAGTGTCTGTACAGTTGAATATAAGGAAGAATTAAGTCGGCTGGCCCGCCAGCGGCTTACTGAACTGGGATATGCTGACCAGGTGAAATTTAAAGTTGGGGACGGCGGGAAAGGCTGGCCGGAAGAAGCACCGTTTGACCGGGCAATAATTACGGCGGCGGTTCCTTCAGTTCCCGAGAAGATCCAAAATCAACTGAAAAACGGGGGGTTGATTGTTGCTCCCGCAGGTAGTAAATATTCACAAAAACTGGTTGTAGTCCAAAAAAAAGATGAGGGTGAATTTAATAAACGGGAGCTTATTTCCTGCAGGTTTGTTCCCCTGGTGGGTGAAGGCGGGTGGAAAGATACTCGTTAGTATGAAAATTTTAGATGTTGATTTCCAGGGAATGTTAACCCGGTTGTATATTTATTTAAAGGGTGTTTGCATGGGGGCGGCGGATATCATCCCCGGGGTTAGCGGGGGGACAATGGCTCTAATTTTGGGGATTTATCCCCGGCTTATTGCGGCAATCAGCAATATAAATTTAGCCTGGGTGCCGGCTTTATATCGGATGTGGTTGGGCCCCGGAGAAACAAAGGATGAGGCCCGGGAGAGATTTAAACAGAATATTTTGCGGATGGATCCTCTGTTTTTGCTCTTCCTGGCGGCAGGAATTTTAAGCGCCGTTGCAGTCGGCAGTTTGATAATCACATATTTTTTGGACAATCATCCGGCTTCTGTGCGAGCTTTCTTTTTTGGCTTGATCCTGGCCAGCAGCTGGGTTCCTCTTTATCAGGTGAAAGAACAACTCGATTGGAATGGCCGCCAGGTGGCCGGTATATTACTGGTGTTGATTTTTTGTTTGGGGCTGGCTTTCGTGATAACTTCTCCCAAACTGGGTTTGCAGCCGCCACTGCGCTGGAAAACTGTAACTTCCGGGGGCGAAGATATCTCCGGACTGTTGACGCGAAAAATGAGTGCATTTTCCGCCGGTAAACTGCTTGAGCATCCAAAAAACAAAGATATTCGCATGGATTCCGGGGAGGTCGCGGCCGGT
>JBNJDC010000019.1:0-13141 GCA_051744565.1 bacterium | reverse complement strand
ATTGAGCCTTTTCACCTTTTCTGAACCATGTGGCCAGTGGCACTCCAAAACCCTGCTTACCCCGGTTGTAAACTTCTTCTGGCAAAATATCGGCAAAAGCTTGCCTCAGTATATGTTTTTGTTTTCCGTCCCGGACAAGCAATTTTTCAGGTAGCTGCAGCCCCAGTTTTACAACGTCTTTATCCAGGAAAGGACACCGGCACTCAAGGGAATTCATCATGGAAGCAATATCCGTTTTAATAAGCAAATCACCGGGCAGGTAAGTAAAAATATCAATCAGCATCATCCGGCGGAAGGGCTCCTCAGCTGAATCAATAGAAGTTTTCAGACCAGTAATTAACCGGCTGGCCGTCCCAGATGCCCTGTCAGCCAGGTCTTTGTTTAAAACCTGGCGATAGAAATGATGCCCGCCCGGACCCACCATCTGCAGATACTGTTCAATTTCCTCCTCCCCCAACATCTGAAGCAAACGCAAAATTTCCCCGGCAAAAGAACGTCTGTCCGCCGGAGCTCCCAGTTTCCCAAAGATTTTCTGAATCCCCGAACGTATAAAATCCGGGACAAACCTGTTCCACCAGTTTAAAAACTTCATTGCCCGGTAGCGACGGTAGCCTCCAAAAACTTCATCCCCCCCGTCCCCGGAAAGGGCGACCTTCACCACCTTGCTTGTCTGAGAAGAAACGTAAAATGTAGGAACCAATGAAGAGTCCGCATAAGGTTCCCCGACGTGTTTTACCAGGCGCGGTAAAAGGGCGGGAAGTTCAATATCAACTGAATATTCATGATGGTCGGTTCCATTAAATTCCGCCACCTGGCGGGCAAAATCGCGTTCATCATAACGGTCCTCTGAAAAGCCGACGCTGACCGTCTTGACCGGTTCATCCAGTATTTTTTGCATAACCCCCACAATAATAGAAGAATCAATTCCCCCGCTGAGAAAGGCCCCCACCGGCACGTCACTTACCAGCCGGCTCTTAATTGCTTCTGTCACTGTGTCTCGTACATGTTTTTTTGGATTCTCCACAGTAGGCCTGTTTTGCACAGATGATGCCGGGTTCCAGTAACGTGTCTGCTCCACAATCTCCCCTCTATCAACTTTTAAATAATGCCCGGGCTTTAATTTATTAATTCTCTCAAATCCGGTCTCAGGGGCCCGATAGTAGCCAAGTCTAAAATAATCCGCCAGACCGTCATAGTTTATTTTACGATTAATTTCCTTTTGACCCAGCAGGGCCTGAATCTCCGAAGCAGCCGCAAAAGTCCCCCCGGAATTATAATAAAAAAGAGGCTTTTGACCGACGTTGTCACGAACTGCCACTAATTGTTGTTCTTTTTCATCCCAGACAACCGCGGCAAACATCCCCCGGATCCTCTCAAAAAAATCCGTCCTCCAGCAACGATACCCCTGGAGAAAAACTTCCGTATCCGAGTCAGTTCTAAATTCATAGCCTTCACCTTTCAACTGCTCTCTTAGCTGCCGATAATTATAAATTTCACCGTTAAGGACAACCACATTTCCGGCCCGCACAAGCGGTTGCTGACCGCATTCAATATCAATGATCGACAACCGGCGATGATGAAAAGCAAGGTTCAACCGGGAGTGCTCCCATTTGCCCTGTTCATCCGGCCCGCGGTGAGTCAGTTTTTCCGCCGACTCCGCCAGGGTATCCGGCAGAGCTTTCTTCCGTTCATACCAGGTTAAAAATCCACACATAATTTTCACCATTATTTATATTTTTATACAAATCTAGCCTCTAACTTTAACAAATTACTCCCCGCAAAACTACCTTTTGGGATAAATTGAAAAAATTGCGTAAAAATATGGTTTTTATTGTCTTTTGGCCCTGCACTTCTTCTGATTATTAATAAAATTTCCTATAATTATAGTGTTTCTCACCTATAACCAACTGGGAGTAAAATCAATGGAAATTATATTTCTGGGCACGGGAACTTCAATGGGGGTGCCTGTGATCGGATGTGAATGTGAGGTCTGCCGGTCAAATAATCCTAAAAATAAGAGAACCCGCAGTTCCGTGTTTATCCGGAAAAACGGATTGAAATTTGTCATTGATACAACCCAGGAATTCCGGCTGCAGCTGGTGCGAGAAGATATACAGGAGCTTGATTTTATTCTCTATACCCACGATCATGCCGATCATATCCTGGGCATTGACGATCTTCGACCCCTGAGTAAAAAAAATAGCAAAACACTGCCCTGTTACGGCTCCGCGGAAACCCTGGAGGAAATAAAAAAACGTTTCCCTTATCTTTTTAGTGAAAAAAATAAAGACAGCTGGAAGCCCCGGCTTGATCTCAGGCCGGTGGAAAAAAAATTCACCGAAACTGGTCTAAAAATAACGCCTCTGCCAGTGGAACATGGTAACGACCGGGTTTACGGCTATCGAATAGGAGATTTTGCCTACGTGAGCGATCTCAGTGAACTGCCCGATTCCACCGCCCAACAAATGCAGGACTTAGAAATACTGGTCCTTGGCGGTTTACGCTTTAAACCCCATTACAAACATTTCCACGTCGATAAAGCGGTTGAAACCGCTCAAAACCTGGGGGCAAAACAGACTTACCTGACCCATTTAACCCATGCAATTGAACACGAACAGGTGGACAAAGAGCTCCCCGATAACATCAACCTTGCTTATGACGGATTAAAATTAGAAATTCCCGAGGAGGAATAACTATGGCCGAAGATAAACTTGAAGAAAAGCTCGAACAACTGGAACGTAACCCTTTTGCCGGAAAATACAACCCCGTGGACACAATCCTGGAAGGATTTTACCACAGCAGTGAAAAACTACAGAGAAAAGCCATACGAATGGCCGGCGCTTTTCCCGTGGAAGATTATATAAAACCTCTCTTTCAAATGGTAGCCGGGGGTAATTCCCTTGAGGTCCGGCGAGCTGCCGTGGAAACCCTGGGAAACTTTCTTCACCAGGGAGAAATGAGTGATTATCATTTAGCCACCAAAGACCAAATAGAGTTTGACTCTGAAGATGAAATGAGTGGCCTGTCAGTCGATCAGTTTAAGGCAATTCGCGACTTTTTGGAGACACTTGTTGCCCAGGAAGACTGGCCGGAAGTGCTGCGGGCTGAAGCATTAAAACACTATGCTCCCCTGGCGCCGGACGAGGCCGCCACAAGAGCCGAGCAGTTCTACAACAGTACATCTGCCCGCCTCCGGCTGGCCGCCCTTGGGGCAATTTCCCGAATAGACCGGGGCAACTGGACCAGTATTATCATGCAGGAAATGCGGAGACAGGAAAATGACGAACGAAAAATGGCTACTATTCATGCGGCGGGCCGACACAAAATTTCCGAAGCCGGCCCCGACCTGGTGAAAGTTTTAACCGAAAACACCAACAAAGAATTTAGGCGGTCAGCAATTGAAGCCCTGGCCTCCCTGGAATGGCCGGAGGCCGAGGAATACCTGAAAAGATATACAGATGATGAAGACGATTTTATCAGCAAACAGGCCCAGCGAGGACTTATCAAGTTAAGAGAAGAATAAACAGTTTCCCTTCCGGGATCTAATTACGAGAATAAGCGAACAATAATTTTTAATAATCTCATTCTCATGGTTATCCAGGCCACTATGCAGCTTATTTACCGGACTTTACGAAACAACCTGTTCCTACTGAAAGGTAAAATACTGATAATAAAATGTCTTCGATATCCGTAAATTAATTGATGCGAGAATACAATTCATTTACTCTCCAGGACAGTTACCGGTTCCCAGTTTTCTTCCGGGGGATTATCAATTAATTGCCGGCACCGTTCTTTCAACCGGCGGGCCGGTTCATCCTGGCGGTCAATATTATCAAGCTGTTGAATAGCTTCTTCAAATTCTTTCTGACGATAAAACTCAAGAGCTTCTTCATAATGCCAGGCGCTATCGGCTACTTCTTTACTTACTTCTCCCCGCCAGCCCAACCATTCATAAATTGTAACCGGTTCTTCCCGGCCTTTAACAACGACACTATCCAGTTCCCTTATAATGGCGTTCCGGTCCAGGCGGTCGGCGGTCGATTCGCTTAGCATACAGTCACTTCCGTAGAACTTATTTACTCCTTCCAGTCGTGAGCCCAAATTCACAGCATCCCCGATAACGGTATAATCAAACAGATCTTCCGACCCCATATTACCAGCCGCCACTTTTCCGGTATGGATTCCAATCCTCACTCCCAGCGGTTCCCCTTCCGCCTCCTCGTTGAATTTCCGCAGAGCTTCCAGCATATCATCGGCCGCCCGGCAGGCCCGGGCTTCCGGATCGGAAGGTTCAGCGTCAAGTAATCCAAATTCTGCCATCAGTTCATCGCCAATGAATTTATCCAGCACCCCATCATGGCGGAACACACAGCTCGTCATTTCGGTCAGCAGTTCATTTAAACGGCCGGCTACTTCCGTAGCCTCCATATTTTCACTGAGCGTGGTAAAACCGGCAATATCCAGGAAAAGAACCGTCAACTCCCGCCGGCGCGCTTTCAATTCAAGGTCTTCCGGATTGGCCAGGACTGTTTCCAGCACCGACTCCGGCAGATAATGCTGAAATGCTTCCCGGACAAATTCCCGGCGCCGGCGCTCCCGCATAACGTTGTAAGTGGTAATAAGTCCAAACATAATTAATGCCGAAACCGCGGGTTGAGCAAGGTTGATTAAATACCCGCTGAAAAACAAAGATATCCCCAGGTAAAAATAACCCAAAATGATGCCCAGTAAAACCAGGAGCCCTGCCAGTGGTGGGAATAATAGTGCAGAAAACCCACCAAGCAAACCGAGTATAAATACTAAACCAATGGTTTCCAGCGAGAAACGAGGTCTTAAAAAATCGCCCGACTTTATCGAATCATAGACAGCCGCATGAAAAGCCATCCCCGGGTAGGTTGAATTGACGGGAGCAGGTTTTAAATCGCCCAGGCCGGCCGCCGTCGCTCCAATAAAAACTGTACGCCCGGCAAAAAAATCAGCAGGATATTCTTTATCTTCCCCGGTAATTAACGGGGTTAAAACTCTCTCAATTGGTATTACTTGATAATCCGACCAATCCCCCCGGAAGCGCAGAGGCACTCTCCCCTGGCTGTCCACGGGTAAAACCCGGTTGTCGAATTTCATTTGGTTTTCACTGAACTTAACCGTATTTTTTTCTCTCAACGCCGCCGCAAGCCCCAGAAAAGGAAATACATTTTCCTTAGCTTCTTCCCCACTCAAACCAATAAATGGATAAAATTTTCGAGCAACACCGTCAGGAGCGGAACTAAATGCTATATGCCCCAGTCCATCTGAATTTTCAATCAATCCCTCTATGGGCAGTATAAGTCGAGAACGGCCGGGAAACTCTTTATCACCGGTTCCGGTCCAGGCATATTTTTTATTAAATTGCTGAATTTGTTCCTCATCGGGAGGAGAATAACCGGGAACTGACGAGAAAGCAAAGGAGTGGATTACATTCCCTGCTTCACGTGTGGCTGCCGAGAGTTGATAATCATCCGGCTGGCCCAGTTCACGAAAATTAAGGATTAAATTTTCCAATTGCCGGTCTGATTTTTCCAACCGTCTTTCCTGGAAATTATTCCTCAATTTCTGCAGTCTATTCAATATATCGCCGGCAACAGCCGGCGATAACTCGACGTTACTTGGTTCCCAGAAACCTATGTCAAATGCCACCGACTTCGCCTGTTTGAGATGATTAATAAGAGCGGCAAAAACACGACGGGGCCAGGGAAACCTCCCCAGGGAACGGCTGAACTGTTCAATGGAATTATCAGTTATTGCCAGCAGGACAACATCTTCGTCCACCTCTACCGACTGACTGTACAACCGGTGTCGCCAGTCAACAAGTGGATATTCAATTCGATTCAGAATAGAATCTTCAATAAGGTAAGCATCCCCGGCAGAAATCAAGACCAAAACCAGCAGAAAAACGGTAAAAATGATCAGGGCAGTCCTGGTTAGACGTTCATTGATGTCATTTCGCCAGGAACTGAAAATATCACTGATGTAGTTTAAATCAAAATATTTCATTAAAGTCCCCCTGAACCTGTATATATACAACCAGTAGACGTTATAAAAAGCTGTTAACTTCACCAATTAATTTCTACAATCAGTATATATTCTTGAGAAATTATAGCAAATATAGCTTGTGGTAACCATCGGTAGTTTTTATACTGTAGATAATATTTGATTAAAATTTAAGGATGATCGTTCAAGATGAGTAATTCGTCCGGTTTATACATTGATATCCTGGGTGATTACAGTACATTCTCTACCGCCGGCAAAGGGATCGGCTACAGAATTCGGGCGGATGGAGCAAGTTTCTTGCTCGACTGCGGGGCCCCCGTTTTTCACCAGCTCGGCGACGAGGGTATCAATAATTTAGACGGTATTATTATCACCCACAGCCATGAGGACCATAAACGCTGGCTTACGGAAATTGGCTTGCATAATAGATATATTTCCACAAACGGAAAATCCCTCCCTCTGCTGGGAATTGAAAAAGTTCTAGAAGAAATAGAAACTACAGCCGCTTACGCTCTTGAACAAACTCTTTCCGAAGATTCAAGCCAGATAGAAAATATTCCATTTAACAACTTTTTCCAACCCGAAATTACCGGTCCCCGGCCCCGCTATAGATGCAAAAAATTTGAAGACAGGGGCTGGCGGGTGGTGGATGAGGACAACAATATCCTCCCCCCGGATAAAGCCAAGGTATTTATTGTTCCAGGCAACCGGCCCCCGAGGATGCTATTTAAAGATCCTGAAGAAAAAATATGGGTTGAACCTGAATCTTTCTATGATTTTACGGATGAAAGATTTTATAAAGATACCGAAAATTTCGCCTACAAACATAAAAACGGATTAAAAATCACTCCCGTCAAAGCAACTTTCTGGCACGGTCTGCCCGGCTCTTCCTACCTGTTTTCATACGAAGGAGAAAGGGTTCTCTTCTCTTCAGACACTCATTATAATCCCGAACTCTGGAAAGAGTTAGCCTCTCCCCTGTCTCCCGTCAAAAATCCCGCGGAGGATAAAATTGCGCATAAATATCAATCAACCGGGGACATAAACAACTATATTCAGCAAACATGGAGCAAAAAAAGGCTGGAGAGGGCTTTGAATTTTTATAACGGTGATATCCCACTGGTCCATGATGTAACAACCGATGGTGGAGTTGTTCACACTCCTTACAAGCACCTGCAAAAATTCGAGGGAGAACTTCTCTTAACTCATACCCCCGATAATTTCACCGCCCTGGACCCTCTCTGTTCCCCCGGGCAGGTGTTTAAATTAAAAGATGATAAATTTTTACAGGTAACCGGTAAGAAAGCGTATCAAATCCCCGGGGATTGTTTTTCCCGTAATAATGAGGAATTCTTCATCGGTATTAGAGATAACTCTAGTTCTTTTGTTTTGGTAAAAAATGATACGGGAAATTATCAGATTTTTGCCGAAGAAGAGTCGATTCCTTCTACGGCTGAAAAAATATATAATCTCAAGCTTTACAGGGAGATAAATGGCGATTATTATCCAGTTTTAAAAGATGGCAATAAAAAATATGCACTTAACGAAGCTGAAGAGGTGGTTTTAGTGGAAGAAAATGCCTCAAAGTTGAAAGGGAAAATTATAACCGGGAAACGGCAGGAATTACTCGAGGATAACAACTGAAATTTGTATTTATATCAGTTGTTGACATGAATGGTTACCAGGTTGTTAAATATATTTTAACCAACTTACAATTCCATCTTAACACTGCATACAGGGAGTGAGCTGTTGTGGGGAATGAACTGCTTTTGCGTAAATTCCAGAAGCAATATCAACCCGGCCAGGTTCTATTTGAGGAAGGAGATGAAGGCAATCATTTTTTCATAATTCGGGAGGGCAGCATAACCATAAGCAAAAAAGCGGAGGGGGAAAAAATAAATATTGCCACCGTTGAATCCGGCGAAATACTAGGAGAGATGGCGCTGCTGGGCGATACATCAGCCCGTTCAGCGACCGCAACCGCTAAAACCGCAGTAACCTGCCTTAAATTCCCAAAGAAACAGCTGGATCAGCTGATGGAAGAAAATGAAGAATTCCGGCGCAGGATTGTAAAATTGCTCTGCCAGAGAATCGCCGATACCACCCAAAAACTTTCCGCCTATCAAAAACGTGATTTTATTTTTCATAAGGCTGCCCTGCTTTTACTTTATCAAATTGATGAGAATGACTGGTATGATGAAACAACACAGGTAAAACTTACCCCGGATGAAAACAAAGCCCTGAAGCTGCTGGATCTGTCCCCGGGAGATCTGGATAAATTTTTATCGGTAAAATCCAAGAAAAAACTCTCCCGGGTTACTCCTGAAGAAAAAAAAGAACTGTTGAAAATAACCATGCAGGCCCTGGAAAGGGAACTGGAAAATATAGAAATCGAATAGTTTTCAGGAAAGTTCTAAATAGAATAAGTAGGCGGAGACACATTAGCCGGTTTAACCCGGTGAGCATCCGTTTCAAAGAATAAATCCACCAGATCTTTATCAATTCGCCCCGCCTGAGCTTCTTCCTTCAAAATAGTTTTTGCTTTCTCAATGGAACTGGCCCCGGCATAGGCGCGATCGGAAGCCGTAAGGGCCTCATAAATATCCACGACCGCAAGTATCCGCGCTTCCACTGGCAGTTCTTCTCCTTCTAACCCCTCCGGATAACCACTGCCGTCCAATTTTTCATGGTGAGAAGCAGCCACACCAGGAACATCCTCCAGTCCAGAAGACCACTGGATTTCCTCCAGGATATCCCGGGTGGCCTCGGGATGATATTCTATAATCTTTCGTTCTTCCTCCGTCAGGTTCCCCTTCTGGACGGAAAGATTTTTATACTCTTGCTTCGTCAAGAGCAACCGGACTTCACCGTCCCCACCGCTAAATCTTACCTTTTCTAAATCAGAAAGTTTCTCCATCATTTCCCGGTTCACATAATCGGCTTCATTCACCCGGCACAAAAACTCATACCCCGGAATCTCTTCCGGTAGCTGATCAGTTGCCCGCATGTATTCATACCTGTATTTGATAACCTTCATTTGTTCTGCGGAGAGCCGGTTTTCTTTGTTCAGAATGGCTTCCGGAACGGCGAGTTTGCCTATATCATGCAGCAATGCCGCATAATAGAGGCCCACCAGCTCTTTATCGGTAAATTGGTGAGTATCCCAGGGTGACTCTTGCACCCGGCTAATTTCTCTAGCCAGGGCAAGAGCATATCCGGCAAGACGAAGGCTGTGGCCGCTGGTTACCTCGTCGCGGCGATCAGTGGCCTCCACAAGCGTATGAATAATACTGTCCATCATCTGCTGGATATCGGCTTCCAGGGTGGCTCTTTCCATCGAAACAGCCGCCTGGGAAGCCAGGGCAGTTATCACTTCGGCCATTTCAGAAGGATAGGAAAGTATTTCTGTTTCCGAAAAAACTTTTTCAAAATCTTCTTTTCGATTAATAAGCTGCATTACCCCTTTGATTTCCTGCAGGCGGTTAAACAGCGGGACAACAAGAACCGAACGGGTACGATAACCCAGGCTATCGTCAACTGAACTGTTAAACTCCCATTCTTCTTCCCCGGTCGTTTCATAAACATCTTCTATATTTAAAGTCTCCCCCTTAGTGGCCACATAACCGGCAAGACTGGTCGAATCCACGGGAAGCAGTTTCTTATTGGCTTCCGGAATCTCTATACTGTCGTTCTGGGCAAGTTCAAACTTTAAAAACTTATCCGCCCCCTCTTCCACCACCCGGTAAATACTGCCCGCATCACTGGAAGTTAAACGACGGGCCTCGGTAAGGATAGTGTTTAATATCTCATCCAACTCTCTCTTTTCAGTTAAAACCGATCCAATCTCCGCCGTCCGCAGGAGCCAATTTTTATAATCCAAAATTATCGCCTCAAAACTTTAAAATAAAAGAGTTCTTTTAATTTTAACTCTTTTTTCTTAATTGGCGAATAAAAATTATTTATTAATAAGTTTACCTGATTTTACTAACCAGAGGGTGGTGAGAACCTGGGCGGCGGTTTCCGCCCGGTAGTTGCGGGAACCCAGGCTAACCGGTTTGGCTTCGTTAGCCTGCAGGTATTCTTTTTCTTCGGCCGTAAAACCGCCCTCGGGGCCGACCACGAGAGCCACGTTGTCTTCAGCGGGCGAAAAAACTTCTCCGGGGAGTTTGCCTTCGGGGTCCCCCCAGTAGATTTTAGGATTATCCTCCAGGTGGTCGGTGATATTTTTAAAATCTACGGGAGGAAAAATTTTCGGCTGCCAGTCCCTGCCGGTTATCCGGGTTGAATCAAGGGCTATCTTTTTCCAGCGTTTTTGCTGCTTTTCGGGATTGTTCGGCCGGCGGACGGTATTTTCAGAAATCAACGGCAGCAGATGGGTAACGCCCAGCTCACTTGTCCGGCGGACAGTATCTTCAAACTTTTTCTTGCGGGTGACAGCCTGGGCCAGCCAGAGCGAATAAGTGGGAAGCTCACGCTCGCGGGTGGAAATTACTTTCATCCCCGGCGGTGAAGTGGAAACCACTTCTGTTTTTGCCACCTGTTTTTCCCCCACAACTTCCAGGGGATCCCCGCGATTTATCCGCCGAACATTTTCCAGGTAATGGACCCAGAACTCATCTTCAACTGCAAACCGCTCGCGGCCGGGAAGCGGCCGTTCAAGATATATTTTCAGCATAAGTAATATTGCCCCGAATGTTGGAGAGATTAGCAATAATCAAAACTCAATATTTTAGCTCGCAGATTAAAGCAGGTAAACGCAGATTTAATCAAAAAATCCAACTACTTATTTTGCAGGAGGCCAAACCAGAAACCCAGTTAACCAGTTTACTAGCTGACTGGTACAACAGAGCTTAAAAAAATTATGTCAAAACCAAAACTGGTTTCGCCTTTATGGTTTTTATCCTGTCCAATAGTAGTGTGAAAGTATGAAAGAGCCAGGTGTAAAAGTAACTGCTTAAAATGCCTCTTCACTATACTTATATTTACCCGGCAAAGACTTCGCGGACTCTTTCGAAAACGCCCTGTTCCTCCTGGACTTCCTCGCCCCGGAGATCAGCCAGCTCCTCAAAGAGCTCCTCTTCTTCCGGGGATAGATCGGTGGGCGTAACAACTTTAACCTGGACGTGCAGATCGCCGCGCCCGGAACGATTAAGGTAAGGAACCCCTTTCCCCTCGATTTTATAGACCTCCCCGGTCTGGGTACCAGAATCTACCTGTAGAGTTTCCTCACCTTCATCAAGCAGGGGAACAGAAATTTCCCCACCAATCGCCGCCTGGACAAAACTTATCGGCACCTGGGTGTATAGATCGCCATTTTTACGTTTGAACTGATCGTGTGGTTTGACCTTTATATCCAGGTAAAGATCGCCGGAACCGGCTTCACCCGCTTCACCTTCCCCGTCAACGCGAATACGATGACCGGATTGTACCCCGGGGGGGATATCAGTCTTGATGGTTTTCCGCCGGCGGCGTTTACCGCTGCCGTTGCATTCGGGACACGGATTTTCAATCACATACCCGCGCCCGTTACATTTTTCACAGGGCTGAGTAAGTGTAAAAAATCCACGGGAACGCGATACCTTGCCTTTCCCTTCACAGCGCGAACATCTTTTCTTTCCGTCGTCTTCCTGCGAACCACTGCCTCCACATTCAGTACATTTTTCCCGGCGATTAAGAGATACTTCCTTTTCACAACCAAAAGCCGCTTCTTCCAGGTCAAGCTCTATTTCCATTCGCAAATCCGAACCGCGTTTGGAACGCCGGGACCCCCGGCCACCGCCCGCACCGCCAAAAAACTGGGAAAACAGATCTTCAAATCCGCCCATCCCCTGGAAAATATCTTCAAAATCCTGGCGGCGGCGACCACCGCTGCGGGAGGCCGCTCCCTGGACCCCTTCCTTGCCAAACCGATCATACCGGGCCCGCTGTTCTTCATCACTCAGGACCTCATAAGCTTCGGAAATAATTTTAAATTTTTCTTCCGCTTCCGGATGGTCCGAACGATCGGGATGGTATTCAAGCGCTTTCTCTTTAAAAGCCTTTTTTATCTCTTCTTCGGAAGCATCGCGCGAAACACCAAGAATTTCATAATAACTGTCTTCTTCGGTCATGAATTTTAAACCCCGGTAGTTGTTTAGAGATTGAGAGATTAAGTGATTAAGTGATTAAGTGCAACAACAAATTGAAAAATAAACCGGATCATTCACACGGGCTAACGTGTGAATGATCCGGAACAATTCTGACTGTTACCAGCAACAAGAAACAGGTAACCAGGAACTGAATTTACTCTTCTTCGTCTACAACCTCGTAATCAGCGTCCTGGACGTCCTCGCTGGCGCCTTCTTCCGGTCCACCGGCTGCTCCGGCGGGTCCTCCCGCGGGTCCACCGGGACCAGGCTGGCCCTGCGCCTGCTGTTGCTGATACATCTGCTGACTGATTGTCTGGGAAGCCTGGGTGAGCTCTTCCATTGCTTCCCGAATTTCATCAGCTTCTTCCGCTTCATCCATTACTTCTTCCAGATTTTCCCGAGCAGCTTCAATCTCTTCTTTCTCCTGCTCGTCTACCTTGTCGGAGTGTTCCTCCATCAGGTCATCTATCTGACGGATAAGCTGGTCGGCCTGGTTTTTTGCCTCCACCAGCTCCTTGTGCCGCTTGTCCTCCTCGGCATGCTTCTCGGCGTCTTCCTTCATATCCTCGACTTCATCCTCGGAAAGGTTGGTAGAACCGGTAATTTCAATTTCCTGTTTTTCACCGGTTCCCTTGTCTTCTGCGGACACGTTGAGGATACCGTTAGAATCAATGTCAAAGGTAACCTCAATCTGCGGTGTACCGCGAGGAGCCGGGGGAATTCCGGTCAGGTGAAACCGTCCCAGTGATTTGTTATGGGCGGCCAAATCGCGCTCCCCCTGGAGAACATGAATCTCAACCTGGGACTGGTTATCCTCGGCAGTGGTGAAGATTTCCGATTTCTTGGTCGGAATAGTTGTGTTCTTTTCAATTAGCTTGGTAAACACACCACCCTGGGTTTCCACCCCAAGGGAAAGCGGCGTAACGTCCAGCAGAAGGATATCATCCACATCGCCGCCCAGGACACCGGCCTGAATAGCGGCT